>JAOZRI010000143.1 GCA_029940235.1 Desulfobacula sp.
TATTTTGTAAAATATCTCATCATAAGCGCTGAAACTGTTGTTTTCCCAACTCCACCCTTGCCCGACATTGCAATTGTTTTACTCATATTCACTCCAAAATCAAAATCTATTTTTATAATTATACATCAATCTCATAATTTCTTAATAAACATAATGCAATCTAAAAAAAAAGCAATTAAAATTGCATAAAGGTAACAGGATATCTTTGAATTATTTTTTCTATTGCAATACTTTTAATATTACAATAAATATTAATAACTAATCCATGTAACTTTGATAAAAGGTAGTGCTTTTATGGATACATATTTTGCCCCTGCAAAAAGAACAGATCAAAGAAAATTTAAAAATCAAATAGCTGCTGTAAGCCATAATCCAATAATGAACACGCTATTGAAAACAATTACCGGTATTTTAATCATATTAAATGAAGACCGCCAGGTTGTTGCAGCAAACCATGTTCTGCTTGAATCTTTGGGAACTAAAAATATTGAATCTGTTCTTGGTCTTAGGGTTGGGCAGGTATTGTCCTGCATACATTCAGAACAATTACCAAATGGATGCGGTACAACACCAGAGTGTATGACTTGCGGGGCTGCAATAGCAATGATGGCAACAATTAATGAGAATAAAACAGATGAACAAATCTGTTTTTTAACTAAAAATGAAAATAGTGCCAATATTGACATTTGCCTGAAAGTACGTGCTCAACCCATTACAATTGATAATCAAAAATGGATTCTTTTCTTTGCCCAGGATATTACACAGGAACAGCAGTGGCTGAATATGGAGCGGGTGTTTTTTCATGATATCAGCAATATTTTAACAACCATAGTTGGTAATAATGAGTTACTGTCATTGGATTTGCCGGAAAACAGGCGTATTCAACACAATAAAATGGCATTGGCAAAACTGTGCAATGAAGTAACACTACAGATGAATCTACTTCATCAAAAAGATAATCAATACCTGGCAAAAAAAGAGGCAATCTATATTGAAGAGATTAAGGTAGAATTACACGCCATAATTCAAGGACACTTATCAAGTAAAGGGAAAACAATTAAAGAATCTTGGCCTGACAAGCCCTTTATCATCCATAGTGATAGTCTTCTGCTTACCAAGGTTTTAAGCAATATGATAATCAATGCCCTTGAAGCTACTCCGAAAAATGGTGAGATAAAAATAGACGTTCAAGCTGGTAATAAAAAAATTATTTGGAAAATATGGAATTGTGAATATATTCCTAAAAAATATCATAATCGTATTTTTCAAAGATTTTTCAGTACAAAGGTAGATCAAGGAAGAGGTTTAGGAACCTATTCCATGAAAATCTATGGTGAAAAATTTCTACCGGGAAAAATCGGTTTCTCTTCCGATAAAGAGAAAGGGACACTGTTTTCCTATACTCTACCTGTTTAAGTTATTTAATTTTTAAACAGATCGCTATTGTCTCCACTCTTGGAGGAATTATTTTTATTCAAATCAGGATTCTTATTACCTGTGAAAAATTTACCCAGAAAAGCAAAAAATTTCTTAATACCACCCCATAGTTTTGGTAAAAACCATATCATTAAAATAATAAATAAAATAAAAATTATTAAAAATACCCATGGGTGAATCAGGGCTGCCCATACGCCTGTAATAACTGCTATATCTTCAAGGAGTGAAGCAGCCCAGTTAGATACGGGTTCTGGAGAAGTATTTATCAACAGACGGCTTCCTGATTTAGCTGCATGCGTGGTGGTGGCAATGCCTCCTCCTAATATACCTGCTGCAACGGCAATGGCAGGATTAACATCTCCCACAGCACTGGCAGCAAGGAGAACACCGGCAGGAATCCTTACAAAAGTATGCAGAGTATCCCATCCAGTATCAACACCTGGAATTTTATCGGCAACAAACTCGACACAATACATCAAGCCTGCTGCACCTATCACCATGGGATTCATTAATATTTCAAGGCCTTGGGGCAGGACAATATTTTCAGTTATTCCCAGAAGTCCCAGTACCAGAATAGTGGCATATAAATTAATACCGCTTCCCCAGGCAGCACCCATGGTCAATGAAATAGTTTCTATTATTTTATTAAAATCATCCATAATTTATGCCCCAATTTTTATATAATATGTTAAATTCCATAACACTTTTTTAATGCGCACCTGAATTGACAGGCTGTTACATAATGCAAATTTTTTCAAGTTCAAGGCGGAAAATAAATTTAACCACAGGTATACATGCAGTATTCCGAGGATTAAATTTATTTTTCCAACGCAGAAATTGGGAAAATTGGTGTTGTGTAACGGCCTGTCGAACAATTTATAATGATATCTTCCCTCCAAGCCTGGGAACAGTAACATCATATCCTTTTTGCTGAAGGCGTTTTGCAAAAGCAGCACTTTGGGTCTCTTCACCATGAACTATCCCGATTTTTTTTATTCTAAGATTTGAGCTGGTGATAATTTTTTCAAGTTCATGTTTGTCGGCATGGGCGCTGAAACCACCTATTTTTTCAACCTTTGCAAGTAGAGGATATGTTTTTCCAAGGATTTTAATTTCAGGAGCTTCGCTGTTTTTTCCCGATTGCTGCTCCTGGCTCCCAAGTTCCTCTATCCTTCTTCCCAGGGTATGCTGCGCCATATAACCAACCAGCAGAATGGTGTTTTTTGAATCATGAATTTTATAACGCAGGTGATGCAATATTCTTCCTGCCTCACACATACCAGAAGCTGATATCACAACATGGGAAGAGTCATCTTTGGTCAGCTGCATGGATTCTGCCACACTCTGGACAAATTTAATATGTTCAAAATGGAAAGGATTTTTCCCTTTTTCAAGGAAAGTTTCATGGGTCTCCTTATCATAGGTTTCAGGATGTTCACCAAATACTGTGGTAATATTGGTTGCAAGGGGGCTGTCCACATATATTGGGCGTCTTGGGACTTCTCCTTTATCATAAAGTTCATGCAGTATATAAATCAACTCCTGGGTTCTGCCAAAGGCAAAAGAGGGGATAATCACGGAACCACCCCTTTCAAAGGTTTCATTCAATACTTTTTTAAGATTTGCTCCAAGATCTTCAACCGGCTCATGTTCTCTGTCTCCATAGGTGCTTTCTGTGATAAACAGATCAATATCCCGGTCTTCTTCATCAAAAATAAGGGTTGGATCCTTTAAGATGGGTTTTCCAAACCGTCCCACATCGCCGGTATATAAAATACGGGTGGTTTTATCAGCTCTTTTAATAGTTATCACAGAGAATGCAGAACCAAGAATATGGCCTGCCACATAAAATTTCACTGTAATATTTTCACCAATGGTTATGGGATAATGAAAAGGATAGCCATCAATAAATCCAAGGGACTGTTTAGCCTGTTCCATGGTATAAAGAGGAGTAACAATATCCAGCCCATGCTGTTTTTGAAGCTTATAAATGGCTTGACTGTCCAATTCATGGGCATTTTTTTTCAACAATTTTTTTATATCACTCTTCTGTTTATGGGAAACTTTTTCTTTTATATTGTTTTGCTCTAATTGATATAAAAAAGATCTTACTGCCTTATAATTGAGATATTGTGCATCAGACTCCTGAATATGCCCGCTGTCGAGAAGCATATAATTTAATGCATCTGCCGTGGGCCTGGTTGTAATTATTCTGCCGGAAAAGCCATCACCTGTCAGTAGAGGAATACGCCCTGAATGATCAATATGGGCATGGGACAATATCATACTGGTGATCTTACTTCTATCTATTGGAAAATTTTGATTTTTTTCTTTACTCTCCTTTCTTCTGCCCTGAAACATACCGCAATCAAATAATATCTGATCCTCTCCTGCATCAAGAAGATGCATTGAACCTGTAACTTCACCTGCTGCACCATAGAATTTTACATCCATAATTACCTCGCTAAAATTTTATCTGTTTTTTTAAAGTATAACCATGAAGCTTTATAATTACCAGTTTTATATGAAACACTTTCCAAACCAATCTGGCGTTTCACTCTTTGTTGCGGGCAGATTCTGGTGACCAAGCAAATCTGCCCTTGGCAGTTAGAAAAATTTCAATTTCCCTTCATGGAGAGTGAAATTCTTTCTCTTTTTACATCTATTTCAAGAATTGTCACCATAACAGCCTGGCGAACCATTACAATCTTATTTGGGTCTTTGACAAAATAATCTGCCATGTGACTGATATGGACAAGGCCATCCCGGTGAACACCAATATCCACAAAAGCACCAAAAGCTGTCACATTTGTTACAATCCCAGGTACTTTCATCCCTGGTACTAAATCCTTGATGCCATGGATTTTTTCATCAAAACTAAAGGCTTGAAACTCTTTTCTCGGATCACGACCTGGATTTTTAAGTTCCTTTACAATATCTTTCAGAGTTGGCATACCCACAGATTCTGAAAGATATTGTGATAAGTCTATTTTTTCAATCTGTGGAGTATTATGCATCAAACCCTTAATATCAAGCCGAACATCCTTTGCCATTTTTTCAACCAGTTTATAGGATTCAGGGTGGATACCACTTCTGTCCAAGGGGTTTTTTGCACCATGAATTCTTAAAAATCCTGCTGCCTGCTTAAAGGCTTTTGGTCCAAGTCTTGCTACTTTTAAAAAATCTTTTCTTGATTTAAACAAACCCTTTTCATTTCGAAATTTAACCATATTTTCTGCAATGGTTTTGTTAAAGCCTGAGACGCGGCAAAGCAGCTCACTGCTTGCAGTGTTAGCCTCAACTCCGACTTGATTTACGCAGGATATAACAACATCATCCAAAGAATTTTTCAATAACTTTTGATCCACATCATGCTGGTACTGACCCACACCAATTGATTTTGGATCTAACTTGACAAGTTCAGACAAGGGATCCATAAGCCTTCTGCCAATTGATACAGCCCCTCTGACCGTGATATCATGATCTGGAAACTCATCCCTTGCAGATTTCGATGCAGAATAGATGGATGCGCCGCTTTCATCCACCATGACAATATGAATAGCACTGTCAAATCCAATGGTTTTTATAAAAACTTCTGTTTCACGTCCGGCTGTCCCATTACCAATAGCAATGGCCTCGGTCCCATATTTTTTTACAAGATTTAATATGATTTTTTTTGCTTTTGTATCATTACTTTGAAAAGGGAAAATCACATCATGGTGTACAAGGCTGCCCTGTGCATCAAGGCAGACCACTTTGCAGCCTGTCCTGAATCCCGGATCAATGGCAAGAATTCGTTTTTGACCCAGAGGAGAAGACAATAGCAGGCTGTTTAAGTTTTCTGCAAAAACATGAATGGCTGTTTCATCTGCCTTTGCTTTTAATTCATTGATATACTCTTTTTCAATTGACTTGGATAACAGTCTTTTATAACTCTCTTTTATAGCAGATTGGATTGTTGATGTTATTGACGAATCTATTACATGAGCAGACCGAGATTGATCTTTTATTATCAATTTTTCAATAATCTGAAGAGCTTTTTCTTGATCCGGTAATACATGGATTAAAAGCACAGATTGATTTTGCCCCCGAAACATTGCAAGTATCCGATGGGAAGGGGCTTTACAGGCTATCTCGGACCAGTCAAAATAATCTTTAAACTTAATGCCTTCATCTTCTTTACCTTTTTTGACCTTGGATTGAATCAATGCAGTATGCACAAATAATTTCCTGATACTGGCTCTTGTATCAACATCTTCATTAATAATTCCGGCAATAACATCCTTTGCGCCTGATATGGCTTCTTCAACTGTTTCAACCCTGTTTTGGGCTGAAACATATTTTTTTGCTTCCAGAAAAAGATCTTGATCTTTCTGTTTTAAAATCAAATCTGCAAGGGGTTCAAGACCCTTATCTTTTGCAATCTGTGCCAGGGTTATTTTTTTGGGACGATACTTTTCATAAATATCTTCAAGTTCTGTAAGCAGCCCGGCATTTTGAATAGCTGCCAAAAGTGTTGTATTTAATAAATCACGCTCCTTTAAAGACTTAATAACAGCCTTTTTTCTATCATTCAAAGTGCTCAATTGTTCCATTTGATCTCGAATACCTGCAATGGCAACTTCATCCAAAGACCCGGTCTTTTCTTTACGATAACGGGCAATAAACGGAATAGTACAACCCTGATCCAGTAATTGAGAAACTGCAGAAACTCCTGCCTTAG
>JAOZRI010000144.1 GCA_029940235.1 Desulfobacula sp.
GCATAAATATGAGCCTTGGTTGATGCAACCTGTCTTGCAGTGAATGTGGATGCATTAAAAGAGTGTTCTGCATGGAGAACAAGGCATGTATCAAAAAAATGTGCTGTTTCATCATCCGGTACTTTTCCGTTCAGCATGTAGAGAAAATTTGCAGCATGATTTAAACTATTATCAGGTTTTATGGGGTCTTTGTTATTTCTGATTCTGTCCCATGCCGCTGTAATAGTTGCCATTCCGGCAATGAGATTTTCAGCACTGAATAGAGTATGCTCAAGTGTTTCTTTGCCGGCATTAGGGTCATTCTGGATTAATAAGGGTGTTGCCACCTGGAGGACATCCATGGGATTCATATCAGGTGGCAGGATTTTTAGAAACGAGAATATATTTTCAGGAATATCTCTTTTTTGTTTCAGGCTTTGGGTAAAATCTTTTAATTCATCTTTGTTAGGAAGTCTTTCATATAATAAAAGAAAGCAGACTTCCTCAAATTCAATATTTTTAGCAAGATCTTCAACTAAAAAACCTCTGTAAATCAATTTACCTTCTTTGCCTTTAACATCACAAATCTTTGAACTGGCAATATCTACACCTCGAAGACCAGTGTCCATAACCGGTAATATACATTCGTCCATATTAATCTCCTTTTGGTAATGATAAATTCAAAATTAGTATCATAACTCCCCCTTAAAAATTTTTTTCAGGGGGCCTTCTTTCAGGAATATATTCTGATTGGATTTTATTATTGTGCAGGGCATGGGAAATATAGAGGCCGCAAAAACAGGCTCCAAATTCCTCAAGATCAGCCTCTCTATATTCACATGGGCATATAATGTCCTTGTCTTTTTCTCTATCTCCACAGGCAAGCCTGCAGGGGCAGGCCATATAACCATATCTGTTTTTATTTAGAACAAGGGATTCAAGCAGTTCAAATACAAGGTCTTTATCTTTATTAAAATAGATATCTTTTGCTTCCTGGGATTTTTTTAATGCCTGGTATAATTGTTCAATTTTCATGGTTTTCCTCTTTTATTCCAAGAGCTTTCCTGATTTGGTCTTCTTTATATCCCACAATCACCATATCATTAATTTTCATGGTGGGAAAAGAACAACGGGGGTTAAGCTCTCTAATGTCAGCAAGGATGGCTTTTCGTTCATCACCTTCAAGATCATCCACCTCAATGTAATTGTATTCAACATTACATTGGGAAAGAAATTTTTTAGTTGATTTGCAATGGCTGCACGTACTCAATGCATATAAAGTTGTCATGTTTTCTGCCATTGATATCTCCTCATAAAAATGGGTTAATAGTTTGTTGGTTTTATCTCAAAATGAGCCTTTCCATGGGCACAGGCAGGACATATTTCAACAGCTTCATTACCTTCATGGGTATATCCACAATTTCGACATCTCCATGTGACCTTACTATCTTTTTTAAATACTTGTTCCTTGTCAATATTCTCTATTAGAGCAAGATATCTTTGTTCATGATATATTTCTGCAATTGCAATGGAATCAAAAGTTTTTGCAATATTTTCAAACCCCTCACTCCTTGCTGTGGCAGCAAATTCCGGGTACATGGTAGAGTGTTCAAAGTTTTCACCTGCTGCAGATTCTTTAAGGTTTTCCATGGTTGTTCCAATGGTTCCGGCAGGAAAGGCAGCTGTGATTTCAAGTTCTTCTCCAGATTCCAGATATTTGAACAACCGTTTTGCATGCTCTTTTTCATGGTTTGCAGTCTCTTCAAAAATAGATTGAATCTGGACATAACCCTCTTTTTTCGCTTTGGAGGCAAAATAGGTATATCTGTTACGTGCCTGGGATTCTCCTGCAAAAGCCTTTAACAAATTGGTCTGGGTTTGTGTTCCTTTTAATTGAGGCATTTTTTCTCCTTTATTTATTATTATAGTTTTATACTTGTTGGCACCTAATATCTTGAGATACAATAGATCCTTATAACTTTATTTAAACTTTTGCAATCATCATGCCTGAATTGCCCACAAGTATTGAAAAACCTTTCACATCTGGTTTATAGCATTAAGCCTCTGTTTTGAAAAACAAAAATTTAAGAAGGGAACAGGCTTTCTTGATACAAGATTGTATCAAAACACACTATTTTATCATCATACATACCCTGTTCCAGAACCTTGATAATTTGATTAATGGCTAAAAATTTAAATTTTGAGAGTCAAGAATTGTCCTTGTCATAAGTTTTGATGGCGATTCAAACCTTTTTTATGGCAAACACCCAGGTCAGGGAATATTTCTTTGTATTGGTCTGTATTTTGCTTTATAGTGTTTTATATAATGTAATCAAATTTGAAAAACAGAGAGTTGAACATGCATCAAGATATTACAATTTTGATCGGAGGCGCAGCAGGGCAGGGGATTCAGACAATAGGAGCCTTGCTTGCAAAGGTGTGCCATAATGCTGGATTATTCATATTCTCTGTGGATGATTTTGAATCACGTATCAGGGGAGGGCATAGTTTCCATTTATTGAGAATAAGTGAAACACCTTTGAGCGCACCCTGTTTTGAGCCTGATATCCTTGTTGCCATTGATACGAAAACATATGAATATCACAAAAATACACTCTCTTCCCATGGAATTGTTCTTTATAATAGTAATGACAGCAAAAAAGCAGAATCAAATATTTATAATATACCCTTGGAGCTTCTTGCACAACAGGCAGGTGGGAAGATTGCTTCCAATACAATTGCAGCAGGTGCTGTTCTTGCTATTCTCGGAGCTGCATTTAAAGATATTGAACAGGTACTCAAAGAGCAGTTTGTGAAAAAAGGGAAATCAGTATTGGATTTGAACCTGAAAGCCGGAAAAAGCGGATATGATATTGGCAGAAAGATTGATTCTTCTTTCTGTTTTGATTTTACTCTTGTTAAACATGAAAATATGGTCATGACCGGGGCAAAAGCTGCTGCCCTGGGTGCCCTTGCAGCCGATTGCAGGTTTTTTCCGTTTTATCCCATGAGTCCGGGTACTTCAATTATTTCCAATATTGTCAAATACAGTGATCAACTGCCCATTATTATTGAGCAGGCTGAAGATGAAATCGCAGCAGTCAATATGGCAGTGGGAGCATCATTTGCAGGAGTTCGTTCCATGACATCCACCTCGGGCGGAGGATTCTGCCTCATGACCGAGGGGCTTGGGCTTGCTGGAATGAGTGAGACCCCTCTTGTGATTATTAATGCCCAGCGCCCCGGACCTGCAACCGGTCTTGCCACAAGGACAGCCCAGGCAGATCTTCTATTTGCCATCAATGCATCCCAGGATGAATTTCCAAGGTTTGTGTTTGCTCCCGGAGGTGTCATAGAAACATTTGATGCGGTTAAAAAAGCATTTTACCTCTCTGAAAAATATCAGGTGCCGTCTATTATTCTAATGGATCAGTTTCTTGCAGATTCAGCAAAAACTGAATCAGGTGTATTTGAAATCGGCCATGAGCATAAAAGTTTTCTGGAACAAGAGACAAAATTGTATCAGTCCAAGGATTATTTAAGATATAAAATAATAGATACTGGTATTTCCCCACGCAGGGTTCCCTGCGGTTCTGATGCCCTTGTAAGGGCAAGCGGTAATGAACATACTCAAGAAGGCCTCTCCATTGAAGATCCTGAAAACCGCAGTGTAATGGTGGAAAAACGATTTAAAAAACTTAAATTGATGAAAAATGAGATGGCACAACCTCTGGTGTTTTATGACAACAGCTCCTTTTTTTTGGCAGCCTGGGGATCGACAAAGGGCAGTGTCATGGAAGCCTGCGCAAAATTAAGGGAACAGGAGATTGATGCAGGGTGTATCATATTTGAAGATATATGGCCTTTGGATTTTAATACAATAAAAAGACTGCTTGAAAATAAAAAATTAATAATGGTTGAGGGTAATGCCACCTGCCAGATGGGAACTCTGATTACCCAGCAGACAGGTATCCAATTTAATGAATCTATTCTAAAATATGATGGCAGGCCTTTTTATCCTGAATATATTATGAAAAAAGCAAAGCAGATCATGGGATATTAGTATGGAAAAAACAAAATTTGATATTGATAATGAGAACCAGTGGTGCCCTGGATGTGGTAACTTTTCTATTCTCAAGTCAATGAAAAATGCTTTTATTACTCTTGATTTGGAACCCAGAGATCTTTTGCTTGTATCTGGTATTGGCCAGGCAGGCAAACTTCCTAATTATCTTGCCTGCAATATGCTGCATGGACTCCATGGAAGAGCCCTTGCCCTTGCCACAGGAGCCAAGATTGCCAATCATAATATTAATATTATTGTAAATTCAGGAGATGGGGATTGTTATGGTGAGGGCGGCAATCATTTTTTGGCGGCCATACGCCGTAATATTGATATTACCCTGCTCGTACATAATAACCAGATTTACGGGTTGACCAAGGGGCAGGCTTCTCCAACCTCAGCTCTGGGAATGAAAACCAAAAATCAAAATCACGGAACAATTTCAAATGCTTTTAATCCCATTGCAACAGCCCTTGCTTTGGGAGCAGGATTTATTGGCCAGGGGTTCTCAGGAAACATGCAGCAATTGACCCATTTAATTGTTGAAGCCATCAATTATCCAGGATTTTCAATGATTGACATTTATCAGCCCTGTGTCTCTTTTAATAAAATAAATACCCATGCATGGTATAAATCACGGGTTTTTGACCTTAAAGATTCAGGCCATGACTATTCTGATTTTAAAAAAGCTTTGCAGCTTGTACACAATAAAAATCATCAAATTCCCACGGGCATTATTTATAAAAGCCCTGGTATTCCATTTCACGAAAGATTAGATGTTTTAAAAAACCAGCCTCTTGTTGAATACAGTTTTAATGCAGCACAATTGGAAAAAACTCTTGGTATTGCCCAATTTGACAAAGGAGATAATCAATGAACCAGTGGTATTGTTCTGTGTGCAGTAAAATATTAACAAGTCAAAATAAACCAGAGAATTGTGAATCGTGCCATGCAGACAAAAGAGTGATCATGGATATCAAGGATGTTCCAAAAACCCTTGATCAGGTGCGGGATCTTGCAAGAAAAAAGCTTAAAGGCATTTGTGCTGCCTATCCTTCATGTGACGGCAGCTTTGATAAAATTTGCCAGAGAGAAGCCTATGGAAAGCCAATCGGCCTTGGTGGTATTGGTCAGGGTCACTCCTTTAGGGCAAATACAAAAGCCCTTGCAGATCTGCAATTGAATATGTCTGTACTTGGTGATCATTTTGAACCTGATACTTCATGCTCGTTTCTCGGCCTTGATCTTAAATTTCCTATACTTGCTTCTTCAACAGCAGGTGCCCAGAAATATAATGATGCAATGGATGAAACAGCTTTTTGCACGTCTGTATTAAAGGGATCACAACAGGCTGGAACCATTGGACTTAGAGGTGACACCTGGTTTTATACTTACGAAAAAAATCCAGCCCTTGAGGCCATGAAAGCCTGTAACGGGTTTGGCATACAAATATTCAAACCAAGATCCCAGGGTGTTTTAAAAAGTCTCATTGAAAGGGCGGAAAATCTGGGATGTAAAGCTGTTGGTGTTGATCTGGACGGGTGCGGGTCAAGCATTATGGCATTGCATGGGCAGCCTGTGTTTAAAAAAAGTGCTAAAGATATTAAAGAGCTGGTTAATTTTACGACACTTCCCTTTATTGCCAAGGGAATAATGATTCCAGACGAAGCTAAACAATGTGTTGATGCCGGGGTTAAAGTTATAAGCATATCCAACCATGGAGGAAGAGTTCTCGATTCCACTCCCGGGGTTGCTGTCATGCTGCCCTTGATCAGAAAGGAACTTGGCAATGATGTAATAATTACAGCTGATGGCGGGGTTAGAACAGGTTATGATGTATTAAAAATGCTTGCTCTTGGTGCTGATGCTGTTTTTCTTGGAAGGGATATTATAAGAGCGGCTGTGGGATCTGGTACCCTTGGAGTCAAGCTTCACCTTGAGCATATCCATAAGGTATTGAAAAAGGCAATGTTTATGACAGGAACAAAAAATATTAAAATGGCAGATGAACGAATTTTATTTAATTATAATTAAGGAGGGATAATGGGAAAAGTATTAATAGTGTATGCATCAAGAGCAAATGCAACTAAAGATATTGCAGATTT
>JAOZRI010000145.1 GCA_029940235.1 Desulfobacula sp.
ATTCCGAGTCATAAAGCACATATCCAGTACCTCTTTTTCGGATACCACGGATATAATGCGCTTGTGCCCTGGATGTGGAGCAGTGTGGCTCTCATGGCAACAGGAGCAATTCTTCTCGTGATTCCAAAATTGAGAAGTAATTATAATTTATTGCCTTTTACCTGCCTCATGGTTGTTGTAGGTGCCTGGATTGATAAGGGTCTTGGCATGATTTCAGGTGGATTTGTACCTTCTCCTCTGCATCATGTAACAGAGTATGCCCCGACAATACCGGAAATTATGATTACCCTTTTTGTTTATGCCACAGGTTTGCTTGTTTTAACTATTTTGTACAAACTTGCAACGCAGATTAAAGAAGAGGTCAGGGGATAAATTAATTAATAATTGAGCAAAAAAACTGTAGACATGCTTTTACACAACAGATGTAAAAGCATGTTGCAGCTTTTATCAAATATCATCAGTCCAAGAGCCTTGTATCAACACCTGCAATCACAATTACACTATTTTCTTATGCCACGGGCTTTCGCAAGTCAACCACACTTTATAAACTTGTAATACAAATCAAAAAAGAGGCCAAGGGGCATGGCAAATTGTAAATATAAAGATCGTGCAAATCTTAGAAAAGGTGCCTTTTAAATAAGACTGTTCTTTGTTATATTAAGATATGAACAGGCAACAGACAAAAATACTCCTGCAAATCAGTGATTCTTTTCTTGAAAACAAAAAAAACGAATTATTACTTACCCTGTATACAAAGGATTATCAAAACAGTGAGCATGTTTTTCAGGATATTCTCCAATATCTAAAAACAATAACAAAATTAGATGAAAACAGAGAAAAATTATTAAACCAGATACACACCATTATTAAAAAATTATCTTGTGACATTCCTGATAAATTCTGCATTCAAATCAAAAATGATAACAGGATTTTAAAAAATTATATCTCCTCTTCCATCAGGTACTCAAAAAACAACACCCAAAATATTGATTTTGCAACATGGGAAAAAGCATTGGGCTTAAACCAGATTCAAAAGGATCTTGTCTATAAAACTGCCATGACATTTCAACTAACCATTGGGTGCTCCAATTTTTGCCGACGATGTAATGAATGGGCTTTGCCAAATGTTAGATCACATTTTTCCTTTGATGCCATACAAAAGATTCTTAATTTTATGGAAAAACAGCAAAATGATGAAATCTCTCTTTATGGTGCCTCTGACCCCCTTGACTGGGAAGAGAAAAAGATGGGCTGGAGTGAAAAAAGCAAAACCATTTTTGACATACTAAAATTTCTAAAAAACTTAAAACTCCAATACAGTATCCTTACAAAAGTTCCAAAGGGCAAAGAAGTTTTATTAGCAAAACTTATAAAATTCAATGCCAACATTTCTGTGAGTATTACTTCAAAAAACAGACAGCGGGTCAGCAAAATTGAGCAGGAGATTGAACAACCTCTAACCAGACAACATGATTTAGAAGAACTTCTGATTCCTGCAAGGCTTGATGAAGATTTTATCTCCATTAAACCATCCATAACAGACGGGTATGGTACAGAAATAACACCTCATGGAGCATTTATAATTATCCCTACTTTTACCAGTGCCCTGCACCCTTTTGGTCATAAAAAAATTGCAATCACATCAAAAACAGACTTTTTTCCAATAAAAATAACCGGTAGGGATGCTCTGCTTATTGATTATTTCAAGCCTCTTAAAGGATATAACCTCAAAAATAAAACTCTATACCTTGATCACCTTTTTGATGTCCAGGTTGAATCCATTATCCTTGACAATGGCAAAGAAGAGTTAACACCACCCGGCATGAGAAGTCTTAAAGAATACCTTGAAATTTTTGAAGAAAAACCAATGCTTCAAAGAAAAAAAATGACCAGAATTGTATTACAACGATTAAAAAAACAATTTCTTTTTAATACAAATTTTAAAAACCTTTCCATAAAAACAAAACAAGTTTATTTAAAAAAAATCAGATCTCACCTCGATCTATGTAATAGAGATAAATGTCTTGCAGCAAAACTTCTCGCTGTCTCTTTTTTTCTTAAATCTGTATCACTGTATGCAAGTGTCCATTCTATCAAGGTCAAAATAATGCAGTTTCTCTTAAAAAAGGATTTAAAAACCAGTGCTGAAAATATTACTGGAATGGTACACAATAAACCTTTTGAAAACCTCCTAAATGATGCTGATATCAATTCGTTTTATATTTTTCAATATTATATTTTTAAACTTCTTGATAATCCTAAAGATGAAGCCATAATGAAATTTATTGAAACATATCCATCGAAATATGACCCAATTGCCGATATTTTTATTCAAAACCAGTAATAAAATCAAAAATTATAGTTTCAAATACTTGACAATTTTTAAAATTAAGTATAATATTACGAGTTTTTTAAAGTTACGAAAAGTATTGAAAAATTTAAGGAGAGTAAAAAAATGTACGCAGTTATCAGAACCGGAGGAAAGCAGTACAAGGTTCATGAAGACCAGATCCTGAAAGTTGAAAAACTTGAAGGTACCGAAGGTTCTCAGATTGAATTTGATGATGTCCTCATGTATTCAGATGGTGAAACCATCACCCTTGGAAATCCAAAAGTTGAGAATGCTTCAGTCAAAGCTCACATCATGGATCAGGCAAAAGGCAAAAAGACACTGGTCTTCAAATATAAACGCCGTAAAGGCTTTAGAAGAATGAAGGGCCACAAACAATTTTATACTGAAATCAAAATAGATTCCATAGCAGTCTAGATAGTAAGGAGAAATCTAATGTCACATAAAAAAGCAGCCGGCAGTACTAAAAATGGTCGCGACTCCAATGCCCAGCGACGTGGAGTTAAAAGGTTTGGTGGAGAAAATGTTGTAGCAGGCAATATTATTGTAAGACAGGTCGGAACCAAAATTCATCCTGGCAATAACGTTGGTATGGGTAAAGATTTTACCCTTTTTTCCAAGATTGACGGTGTTGTTACTTTTGAAAGAAAAGGCCGAGACAGAAAAAAAGTCAGTGTTTATGAAGCGTGAAGTTTGTAGATGAAGCAATTATCACTGTCAAGTCCGGTGATGGCGGTCGCGGATGCACAAGTTTTCGGCGGGAACGCTATATTGAAAAAGGAGGACCAGACGGTGGAGATGGCGGCAGTGGCGGTCATATTATTCTGAAAATTGATCAGAGTAAACGCACCCTTTTTGATTACCGCCGCCAGAAATTGCTCAAAGCCAAAAACGGAGCTCCCGGGCTTGGCAAACAGAAACACGGCAAAAACGGTTCACACTGTATCATCACCCTCCCTCCTGGAACAATTGTTTCCAACTTAGATACCAATGAAATCATAGCTGATCTAACAAGCGTTGAAGATGAATTTATTCTTGCCCAGGGTGGTCAAGGCGGCCGGGGCAATAAAAGATTTGCAAGTTCCACCAATCGTGCACCAAGACATTCCCAGCCCGGTATTCCAGGCATTGAATTAAAACTTAAACTTGAACTAAAACTCCTTGCAGATGTTGGTCTTGTTGGTCTGCCAAATGCTGGAAAATCAACACTGATAAGCAGTATATCAGCAGCCCGCCCAAAAATAGCAGACTACCCTTTTACAACCCTGACCCCCATACTTGGAATGGTGGAAGCACCCTTTGGAGAGCCCTTTGCAGTGGCAGATATACCTGGTATTATTGAGGGTGCCCATGAAGGAATAGGACTTGGTATTAAATTTTTAAAACATATTGAAAGAACTGGAATCCTGGTTCACCTGATTGATGTTTCTCAAATTGATCCTGATTCTCCCCTTGACTCTTTTAACCTGATCAACAATGAATTATCCAAATACAGCAAAACGCTTGCAAAAAAAACCCAGATTGTTGTTCTTAACAAAATTGATTTGTCAGATACTACCCAAAATATAAAAGCTTTTAAAAACACCTTAAAGAATTTTCAGATATTGACTCTCTCCGCAGCAACAGGCAAAGGCACAAAAGAACTTGTAAAAGTTTTATCTTCAAAACTTGCAAATAAATCAAAATGAGTCAAAAATGAATATTGGACTTTTTGGAGGAACTTTTAATCCTTTTCACAATGGTCACATTGGAATCATTGAACACGTTAAAAAACAATTCAGACTTGAAAAGATATTTTTAATCCCTTCTGCTACACCTCCCCACAAACCTGATACCAATCTGGCCAGTGCTGACGACAGGTTTAATATGGTCAAAACAAGTCTTGAAGTCTTAGATGATTTTTTTGTATCTGATAAAGAGTTAGTAAGAGAAGGCCCCTCTTTTACCATTGATACCATTAATGAATTTAAAAATGAATATGAAGATAGTACCTGTTTTTATCTTTTAATGGGATCTGATGCATTCTTAGATATAACAACATGGAAACATAAAGATAAAATTTTTGAAATCGTCCCTATTATTATCATGCTGCGTGGAATCTGGCAAAATTATGATACAATTGCCTCCTTTATTGACGAAAACATATCAAAAGAGTACATTTTTAATAAAGAAGATAATTGTTTTTGCCATAAGGCAAAAAAAATAATAAAAATTTGCAATGTACCAAAAATAGATATTTCATCTACCATGATACGAAAATTAGTAAAAAACAGAAAGCCCATAAAGGGCCTTGTACCAAAAAATGTAGAAAAAATAATTATTAGAAAGGATTTGTATAGATGACACAATCAAGCATATCAGAGGACCTGAAAAAATACCTTATTCCAGCATTTAAAAGAAAAGCAAAATCCATTACAGCAGTTAATTTAGAACAATTTTCCACCTATACAGATACACTTATAATTATTGAATGCAGCTCCATTCGCCAGGTAAGTTCAATTGCAGAATATTTAGTTAAAGATTTAAAAAAGAAAAAAATCAAAACTCTTGGTATGGAGGGTTTAAGAGACAGCGAATGGGCATTGTTAGATTATGGTGAAACTGTGATTCATATTTTTGAGTCCGAAGCAAAATCTTTTTTTGACCTTGAAGGTTTATGGGCTGATGCACCAAGGCTTGATCTTATCAAGCTTGAAAAGACCTATGGCCAAATGGAGACATAAAATGGGATCAAAATTAAATCCTGTCAATATTTTAATGATTATTGATGGCTGGGGGGTAAATAAAGAGCAACAAGGGAATGCTTTTGCCCTTGCTCATACCCCTTTTATCGATTCTCTAATAAATGATTTTCCCTGCTGTGAACTTGAATGTTCAGGTCTTGCAGTGGGACTGCCTGCTGGAACCATGGGTAATTCAGAAGTCGGCCACATGAATATCGGTGCAGGCAGAAAAGTACTGCAGGGCTTTGTAAGAATCAACCATGCCATTGAAGAGAGATCTTTTTTCCAAATTCCAGAACTTAAAAATATCATGGAAAAAGTTTCAAAAAACAGCAGGAGTCTTCATCTCATGGGGCTTCTGTCCGATGGAGGGGTACACTCCCATATTTCCCATCTTTTTGCCCTTATTGATATGGCAAAAGAAAACAATATTGAAAATCTTTTTATTCATCCTATTCTTGATGGCAGGGATACTTCACCCACAAGTGGAATTAATTATATCCAGCAGCTGCAAGATTATATACAAAAAGCAAACCTTGGATCCATTGCCACCATTGTGGGCAGGTATTGGGCTATGGACAGAGATACAAGATGGGAAAGAGTTGAAAAAGCCTATCATCTCTATACAATGGGCAAAGCCCAGATTGAACAGGACCCGGTTAAAGCTGTCCAGAAAGCCTATGATTCAGGCAAGACCGATGAATTTATTGAACCTGTTTTTCTTATCAATGATAATGAATCCAACAAAACTCAAAAAAGTATCATCAGCGACGGAGACGGTATAATATTTTTTAATTTCAGAGCTGACAGGGCAAAAGAGATCACAAGAGCTTTTACTGAAGATAAATTCAGTGAATTTACAAGAGAAAAAAAAATAGAACTCGCAGATTTTGTATGCATGACTCAGTATGATGAAAACTTTAATCTGCCTGTTGTCTTTGGCCCTCAGCATCTTGATAACATCCTTGGAGAAATCTTGAGCAAAAACAATATCTCCCAGCTCAGAATTGCTGAAACTGAAAAATATGCCCATGTTACATACTTTTTTAACGGAGGCG
>JAOZRI010000548.1 GCA_029940235.1 Desulfobacula sp.
AAAACTATGCCTTGCTTTAAGATCAATAAAACCCATCATGCCGTAATCCACAGGGCAAAGTACATTACCGGGAAGGGCAAACAGGTTACCCGGATGAAGATCTGCATGGAAAAAACCATACTCAAAAACCTGGGTTAAAACCATATCTGCCCCATGAATAGTCAGCAATTGCCTGTCCATTCCCAGAGCATCAATTTTTTCAATATCAGAAATTTTAACCCCTTGAATATATTCCATGGTTAAAACTCTTGAAGTTGACTGCTCCATAAAAACCTTTGGAACATAAATATTCTGGTCAAATACAAATTGTCTTGCAACTCTTTCCATGTTAGAGGCTTCTAAGGTATAATCAAGCTCCTGCTCAAGAGTTGCAGCAAATTCATCTACAATCCTTATTGGATGGAAAAATGACAAATCTTCAATGTGGCGTTCCATTAAAGTTGCCAAATGATGCATGATCTCAAGATCCACCTTGATAAGTTTTTGAATACCGGGGCGCTGGATTTTAACAGCTACTTTTTTACTGTTTTTTAATTTTGCTAGATGAACCTGCCCAAGAGAGGCTGAAGCAAGAGGTTGTTCTTCTATAAATGCAAAAACTTCTTTATCAGAACCAAATTCATCAGATATAATTTGTTCAACCTCTTTAAAAGAGAAAGCCGGGACATTATCCTGAAGTTTTTCAAGTTCAAAAAGATAGTGGACAGGAATAAGATCCGGCCTCGTTGAAAGAATCTGGCCAAACTTGATAAATGTTGGGCCAAGTTCTTCAAAAAGAAGTCTTACCCGCTCTGCAGGAGATAATTTTTCAACACGTTCCTGCCGGGTTCTTGAGATCATTTTTAAGCCGATTTCAAGGTATTGATCAATTTTCAACACATCAATAATATTGCCAAATCCATACTTAAAAAGGATAGTCAATATCTGGCGGTATCGATTTATATTTCGATAGGTTCGCCCTACAATACCCAGATCTCTTAAACTTAGCATTTTATTTGTGCTCTTCGAGCATATGACCAGTCAGACCAGACAGCATTAATGATTTTTTCAATTACAGGATGTACAAGCTTCTCAGCCTTATCCCCATAGAGCAGGTCAAGATGGTTTGCACCTTCTATTACAAAATCAATAACCTGCCCAGGCTCTGAAGAAATCTCAATTTTTTTTAAGTCCTGCACAGTTTCAAGATGATACACTTTTTTAATTTTATGGGGATAAAACTTACTGTATTTCATATTTTTTACTGAACCAAGGCTGTCTTTTGTCCCCCAGAAATGAAACAGAGGAATGGATTCAGGGAAAAAAGAACAATGGTTTGAATAATTTAATGAGGATTTATCCATTCTTTTAAAACCATGCCCGTCGTAAACTGCTTTAAGGAACTGAAACCCTAAGCCAAGTGGGATGGATTCAGTTGCCTTTTTAAAATACCGTTCAATAAAATACTTATCATTTTTATGATTTTCAGGAGAGATTAAAAAATTTAAATCCCCTATATTATTATTATACACAAACCTGGTAATTGTTTTTAAAATCGGCAGCTGTGTCACTACACCTGACAACTGCCTGACTGGCACTTCAGACAGCTTGAGCATCCTTGACAAATGATTAAGCCATAAAGCAGAAGGAAAAAACAGATGGGATTTTTTATCAAAACATTTTGGAGAACCAAGAGATATAATGC
>JAOZRI010000146.1 GCA_029940235.1 Desulfobacula sp.
ATTGCAAGCCTTGATAAAGAGATGCAGGACTATGCAAAAACCTATAGAGTTATTATGGGTGAAACCCTCTATTCTGATTCATGGCTTGACATTTAGTAATTTTAAATTTTAAATTTTTAATTTTCAGTTAAGGAAATTTATCCTTAATTCAAAATTAAAAACTAAAAATTAAAAACCAAAAAGCCCCCTGCTCTTTTTTATAATAAGTGCAAGGGGCTTTTATGTGGGAGAACATTTCGAATTGAAAAAAAAAACCAAAGATATCTGGTACTATATTGTTGCTCAAAATCCTGGAACTTCAAATGAACAATTCATGGGTTATACAGATAAAGAAACCAATGCCACCTTTATCCCTTGCTTTCAATCAAAGGAAATTGCACAGCAGTGCTTTCTTCTGATGCCCAAAGATATCATGAAAGAAAAATATGAAGTTCAGGCAATAATTAAAGAAGACCTGACTGACCTTGCAGAAAAACAGAGTTATGAAATCTTTTTATTGGATGACAAAGGGAAAATCTTAAAGCAGATTTCCAAATCATAAATTACAGGAGCATTATTTTGAGCTTAAAAATTGCTGTGGGCGGTAAAGGCGGAGTTGGAAAAACAACAATCACTTCTCTGATTGCAAGAGCCATTGCTGCATCAAATAAAGATACAAAGGTTATTGCCATAGATGCAGATCCTGTTGCCAACCTTGCTGCAGGCCTTGGCATTGATGAATCACAACCCATTACTCCAGTATCAGAACTCTCTGATCTGATTGCAGAGAGAACAGGAGCAAAACCTGGCACCATGGGTGGTTTTTTTACCCTGAATCCAAAGGTTGACGACATCCCGGATCGCTTCTCCATTGAAAAAGATGGAGTCAAACTGCTTGTCATGGGAACAGTACAAAAAGGTGGTTCCGGTTGTATCTGCCCTGAAGCAACTATTTTAAAAGCTTTGATGAATCATCTTGTTCTGGCACGAAATGAAGTTGTTGTCATGGACATGGAAGCCGGCATTGAACATTTAGGAAGAGCAACATCAGGTTCTGTTGATGCTCTTATTGTTGTAGTAAACCCAGGCAAAAGAAGCCGTGTGGCTGCAGATAAAATCAGAAAACTTGGGACAGATATTGGGATTAAAAATATTGTTGTTCTTGGAAACAGGGTCAGATCCAAGGAAGATGAACAGCTGATAAAAGAGAGTATGCCGGATTATAAAATTATTGGATTTATTTCTGAACATGATGAAATTGTAAATTCAGATAGAGATGGCACCCGCCCCTTTGATGACATTACAACAATACCCGACGAGTTAAAAGAGGTAACAAAAAAACTAATTGCACTCTCATCATAGGTAAAAAAACACCACTCTTTTAATCTATTGTCCCGATTTTATAATGATTAAGGCACTTTGATCGATTTTAAGATATTTTTTTACAAGCTGGTTTAAATCATCATGTGAAATTGCGGCATAATCATCGAGCATATTATTGGCCCACTCAAATCTTTGCGGAAAGTTGGAAGAGTTGGCCATGACTGAATTTAACCAGTAAGCATTAGTCTCTCGAATGGTTTTTAAATGATTTAAAACCGGTTTTAAAGAGATCTGAGCCTCCTGTTGTGTAATCTCCTGCAAAGTTAAAGAGTCAATGACTTCCTTAATTTTACTATAAACAAATTTAATACGTTCAGGTTCTACATTTACAACAGCGTGCATTACTCCATAGTCGTTGAACTGAAGTGAAGGAGCATTATATGCATAGGGAGAATAAGTTTCACTTAGCTCTTCTCTTATAAGAATCCTGAGCCGTTCTGAAAGCACTCTTGATAAAATAGACAGGCGTCGGGTCTGCTTTATATCCCAAAAATCATCGGTTAAAAATGCAAGATGTATCACACCTGTATGAATTTTTGAATCTATTATAAGCTCAAGCCGTTCTCCTTTAGGAAAATTAACTTTGGCAGAATTCACAGACTGGCTGGCAATCTTTTTTCTTGGTTTCAATGCCCCCATATATTTTATTGCGAGCTTAACCAGATTTTGAGAATCAAAATCCCCCACCATGGAGATATCAATGAAAGGATTCATAAAATTTGGCATTATCCAGTTTTTAATATCTTCTAAAGTATATTGGTCAATTATATCAGGGTGTGGCAAACCAAACCTAAGGTCATTTTTTGCAAGAAAAGAATCTCCTTTGATTTGCATTATACCTTCAGGTGTCTGCATTAGAGCTTCATATCTTTGTCTATAGCGAATTTTTGCAAGATCAAGCGTCTCTTGGCTGAACCCTGGATCATTAAAATAGTGATAAATAAGTTGAAAAACAAGTTCGGCTTCCTTTGGATCGGCAGATCCAGACAGTGAAAAATAGTTTTCATTAATTTTAAAGTCAATATTTATATCCCGTCCTGCCAGTGCTTCTTCCAATTGATCGGCATCAAGGTTACCTAAACCACTATTTATTATCACACTTTCACAAATTATTGATAGCCCAGGTTGTGCAGCAGGCTGTGATTTTTCACCCTGGCCAAAACAGACCTTAAATTTGAATTCATTTTTTTTAAAATCAGTTTTTTTAAGATTCAAACTGATATTATTTTCAAATTTAATTTTTGTAATACCAAGGTCTTTAATATTCTCCTGCCTTGTTTTTATTCCAAATTGAAAAGAGGATGGTATTGTTAGATATGGAAATTTTTTTGACTCAAATCCTTGATATTTACCCACCTTGTTATTGATACTTCTATTATATACATCACGAATTGCTGCCTGTGGATTTTCTGTTTGAATCTGAGCATTTCCAGTAACCATTACAAGCCTGTGATCCTTTGACCAAATCTTTTTTAAAGCCTGATGTACATCCTGTAGTGTTATGGATTCAATATAGGGTTTTAATATATTTTTTCTCTGTTTTTCAGATAAAAACAAGCCCTTTGTATTTATTGTTGCCAGAATCTGCCTTGACAAATCTTTAGTTTTCCGTGTCTGTGCCTGATTCAGCTCTCTTTCAAGATAAGATATTGAATCAGCTTTAACTCTCTCCAGCTCTTTTTTTGTGAACCCAAATATAAGAGCCTGTCTTAAGACATTTTCAATCTGTTTAAGACACTTCTGCCAATTATCAGAGTCACAACCCGCATTAATTGCAGACAAAGAGATATTATGCAAAAAAGAACCTGAATAGGAGGAGGCTTTAGAAAAACTGGCAGTCTGTTTGTTGACCATCCGCGATAAGCGATTTTGAATTATGGAATTTGTAATATTATCCAGAGTTTTTTTCTTTAAATTATCTATTGTCAATTGTTCAAAGGGCTTCCAGAAAACAGTCTCTATTGTCACTTCAGTACTGCTGGCTTCTGGTTCGTAATGGTAGAACACCTCAATGCCCTTGTGATCTTTGAATTTTGTCTGCAAAGTCGGCTTGGAAAATTTGGTGCGGGGTTGAATCTTTGAAAATCTTTTAACAATCATGGATTCAACAAGTTTAGCATTAAAATCACCCACCACAACCAAAGCCATGTTATCAGGGCGGTACCATGAATCGTAGTATGATTTAAGCAGTTTTGAATCAGCCTTGTTTAAAACTGTGTCTACTCCAATTGGAAATCTTTTATTCAAAAGAGCTCCGGGCAGTTCAAATTCTAAAGATTTTTTAAAAGTTCTATAGGATATTGAGTCTCTCTGTCTTTTTTCAGACAAAATAACTCCCCGCTCACGTTCAACTTCAGCTTCAAGCAGAAGTGCGCCCTGGGCATAATCTTCAATTATCAAAAAAGCTTTATCCAGATGTTTTTCATTGCTGTCTGGCAAAGTAAGATCATAAACAGTATTAAAAAATGAAGTGTGGGCATTTGCATCGGCACCAAAATCCATACCAATGGACTGGAAATATTTAATTAATTCACCAGGAGGAAAATGAGTTGAACCATTGAACAGAAGATGTTCAAGATAGTGGGCAATTCCCTGTTGATCATCGGTTTCATGCATTGACCCTGAAAAAATATTTAAATGGATATCAATCTTCTCTTTTGGAGTTGTATTCTCCATGAGTATATACTGGAACCCATTGGGAAGATGCCCGTAAATAATGTCAGGGTCAAGTGGAGAACCACTATCTGATTGAATAATAAGATTATGCTTTGGAGCACACGACAGTATAAGTAAAAAACCTGCCAGCACAAACTTGAAAATGATAGATTTATATTTCATTTGACTCTTTTTTTTAAGGACTGTTATCTCAAAATTAGAGGATCATATGTGATCTTATTTTGTTTTCTTAAGCTGGCCATCCATGACTGATAAGATCGGGCCTGTTTACTCTGAAGAATCTGCTCTTTTAAAGACTTAATATTTTTTACAATTTCAGATTCCGCCGGGGTCTGTTTCTCTCTGAATTGCAAGACAAAATATCCCATGGTATTTTCGATAATTTCAGGATATATTTTATTGTTTTCACTTAAAGAGAAGCCAGCTTTTATGAATTCATCAGAATTGCCAATTTCTTTAATATTACCAGCTCTGGTGAACAATTTGGTTGATTTTAATTTTAATGAGTTTTCCTTGGCAAGCTTTATAATATCTTTCAAATCAACAGCTTTGGCAAGATAGAGCTGAGCTTGTTGTTGTGCATGTTCTTTCTGGAGTTTAGATTTTAACTCATTTAAAACCTTTGGCTTAACTTTATCAAATTCAAGTACAACAGGGTCAATTTTTTTTATGGTTTTAATCAGATAGTAGGAATCACCAAACTGTTTTACATCACTTATATCATCTAAGGATAACTCAAAGGCAGCTCTTGCAAACCCTGCTGCATCGCCAAAATTAAGCCCTTCCCCGTCAATACTGAATTCATCACTGGTGACAATCTTTTTGTCTGCAATAAGAGCCACCTGTTCAAAATCATCCCCATCAATTACAGAATCAAATGCTTCTCCTGCTTTATAATAAGCCAGGTTCTGCATTTCAAGGACTTCAAGCTCTTTGCGTATGGTATCAGAAACCTCTTCAAGGGTTTTTGTGGAAGCTTCAAACCTCTCCACAAGTTTAATAATATGCCAGCCAAACATTGTTCTTACAGGTTTTGAGATTTCATCTTTCTCCATGGAAAACGCCTTATCTGCGAAGGGCTTTACCATGGCATTTTTTTCAAATTTCCCAAGATATCCTCCGTTCGTCTTTGAAGGACCCTGGGAATATTTTTTTGCAAGTTCTTCAAAATCCTGGCCATTCACAGCCATTTGATAAATCTGCATGGCCTCTTTTTTTGCAGCTGCATCTCTCTCTTTTGAAGCATTTTCTTTTACTTTAATCAAAATATGTCTTGCTTCAACTTTTTGAGGTATTTTAAACTCTTCAGGATGTTCCTGAAAATAATCTTTTATCAAAACATCACTTATGGATGCCTCACCTTTATGATCTTCGGGAGAAAATTTAAGATACATTGCTTGAATTTTAGGATCAGATTTATAATTATCACTATTTTCTGCATAATAATTTTTAATCTGCCCGCTGTCAGGTTTAATCTCTGTATATTCAGAAGGATTGAACATGAGATAATCTACAGCTATTTTACTGTTTTGAAATAGATACCAATTGCGAGCTTCAAGGTCAGAGACATTAATTGCGCTGAACAGCATATCCCTGATTTTCTGCTGTCTTAAAGAGTTAATCTGGCTTTGTTCAAACATTTCAGGCGTCAAGGAGTTTAAACTTAAAACTTTTTTATATTGCTCTAAATTGAATATTTCATCCCTTTGAAATGCTTTGATTGACATCAAAGATTGCTGCAGCTCTTTTTCAGAAACCACAATTCCAAGTTTTTGTGCTTCAGATAAGACAAGTCTTTCATCAATTAATGAATCAATGGCCTGCTGTTTCACATTAAGTGCTTTTAAAATATCATCATTTAAATTTTTCCCAAACCTGGCTCGCATCTGATCAACAATCATTTTATATGCCCGCTGGTATTCTTTTATGGTGATGGGCTCATCATTTATTGTTGCAACACTATCATTTCTTTTAGATCCAAATGATCCAACACCAAGAAATACAAACACAATAACAATAATCCCAAGAAAAAATTTAATAATCCAGTTCCCGGTATTTTCACGCA
>JAOZRI010000549.1 GCA_029940235.1 Desulfobacula sp.
ATGATTTAAAAATCATAGAGAAGCATGTGAAAAATTGCAAGGTAGTTGTATCAGACCTTCTATCTTTTTCAAGAAAAGGCTCTTCTCGGATGTCTGTTATTGATATTAACAGAGTAGTGGATGGTGTAATCAAATTTTTATCCAATAATTCAGATTTCCGTAATGTTAAATTGATATTTAATCCGTATACAAAAGAGGGGCTTAATGTTCTCGGCAATGAACAGGAACTTGCCCAGGTTATGATAAATCTTTTGATTAATGCCAGTCATGCTGTTGATGGAAAAGGCAATGTTGTTATTTCTACAAAAAAAACAGAGGCGGAAAAGATTCAGATTCTGGTCAAAGATGACGGTAAAGGCATTGAACAAAAGAATATATCTAAAATTTTTGATCCTTTTTTCACCACAAAACCTGTTGGTCAGGGAACAGGTCTTGGTCTTTCCGTGGGATATGGTATTATAAAACGCCACCAGGGTAATATCAGTGTTGAAAGCATAAAAGGCAAGGGGGCACTTTTTACAATTACCATGCCTTGTGCTGTACAAGATTCAGAAAATAATCTGCTTGGGGGAGAAAAATGAAAGCCAGAATACTTGCAGTTGATGATGAAAAAGATATGACAAGACTTTTGCAACGGACTTTAGAACCTGAAATAAATTGCAAAGTTACTGCTGCATTCTCAGCAAAAATGGCAATATCCATTCTTGAACAGGGAGAATTTGATTTGGTAATTTGTGATATAAAAATGCCCGGTATGGACGGTTTTGAGCTGCTTGAATATATGCATTCCAAATATCCTGATTTGACTGTGGTCATGCTGACAGCTTTCGGAAATATTGAATCTGCTGTAAAGGCAATCAAAAAAGGAGCCTATGATTTTATTCCCAAACCATTTGAACAAAATGAGATTATTTTTAAAATTCAAAAAGCCCTTGAAAGAAGTCTGCTGTTAAAGGAAAACAGACGACTTTTAAAGAAAAACAGACCTGAAGATTTCGATTTGATTGGTAAAAGTGAACCCATGCAAAAGGTGTTTAATCAAATCAAGATGGTAGCTTCAAGCGATATAACTGTATTGATCACAGGAGAATCAGGAACAGGCAAAGACCTTACAGCAAGATCCATTCATGCTTTAAGCCCCCGCAAGGATAAACCCTTTATCCCGGTTAACTGTCCGACCATTCCTGAACAGATATTGGAAAGCGAACTCTTTGGATATAAAAAAGGAGCTTTTACCAATGCCACCCGTGACAGGCAGGGCTTATTCCAGGAAGCAGATAAGGGAACTATTTTTCTGGATGAAATAGGGGATATTGGTTCTTCCATTCAGACCAAACTGCTGAGGGTACTTCAAGAGAAGGAGATAAAACCACTTGGGGATAATAGAATCAAAAAAGTGGATGTTCGTATTATTGCATCCACCAACTCGGATCTTGAGCAGAAAATTGCAAATAATGAATTCAGACAGGATTTTTTTTACAGGCTCAATGTACTTCCCATTGAATTGCCTCCTTTAAGAGATAGAATTACCGATATTCCAATCCTTGCCAGGCATCTTGTTTTAAAACATTGTAAAAAATTAGATAAAAAATCTAAAATTATTTCTGAAGAAGTTATGGATTTTTTGCTGAAACAGCAATGGCCCGGAAATGTAAGGGAGCTTGAAAATATCATTGT
>JAOZRI010000550.1 GCA_029940235.1 Desulfobacula sp.
GGGCAGTAGCTATAAAACTTGTGATAGCCTGGCGAATTATGCTGATGACTCTTCTTGGCAGAGAAACTCCAGAACTCCCAACCCATATTCTGTTTTCAGATTTGGAAATTAAAGTACTTGACGCCTGGGCAAAAAAAAAAGACTTCCCGCAGCAGATTCCCTGGGCGTTGCAATAAAATTAGTGGCGAATCTTGGCGGGTATCTGGGACGTGCCAGTGATTCTCCACCTGGTCATCAGCTGATGTGGAGGGGATATGCAATTTTACAACACATGTGCCGTGGATTCACACTAAAAGAGTGAAAAATAATATTAAACTTTTATTTGTGGGTAAAGGGCAGCGGTAGCTTCACGAGCGGTTATGTGGTAAGGAAGTTTCCGGTTCAGAGAACCATACTCCATCATTCATCCCAAATATTTGCAATTGTGTAGGGACCGCCCTCCATTGCCCAGAAAGTTCCGCTGATATATCGGCGGTTGCGGTTGAATCCTGCCATCTCCAGCATGTCTTCCCGGGTAAGAGACAGTTCTGCTGCACTCAGGTTCTGTTTGAGTCGTTCAGGTTTGACGGACTTGGGGATGACCGCTGTCCGGCGATGGATAGCCCAACTAATGAGCATTTGAGCCGGTGTGGCACTGTGACGTTCGGCTAATTTAATTATTGCTGGTTCCTGAAGCAGGATGGGTTCATTCTCGACCTTCAAACGGGCAGGCCTGTCTCCTGATCCTAATGGAGCATATGCGGTAAGGTGGATATTATTAGAATTGCAAAACTCGAGCATGGCAGGTTGCTGCAGGTATGGGTGCAGTTCGATCTGGTTCATTTCGGGCATCAGCCTTGCCGTTTTAAGAAGAGCTTTCAGTTTGGTAACACTAAAGTTTGAAACACCGATATGTTTGCATAGCCCTTTGTCCACCATGGTCTCCATGGTCGACCAGGTTTCCGCGATTGGCAGGTCGTCGAGAGTTATCAGGTCATTTATGGATTCAAGAAAGAGTACCTCCCGTCGGAGTGTCACTGGCCAATGGATAAGAAAGAGATCAAGATCGTCGATCTGGAGGTCAGCGAGCGTTTTTTCAAGAGCCGGTTGAACGTCCTCAGGCGCATGGGAATTGTTCCATAGTTTTGATGTAATCCATAACTGGTCGCGGCTTACAACGCCTTCTTTGAAGGATTCGCTCAATGCCTCTCCAATCTCGGCTTCATTGCCATAGATCGGTGCACAGTCTATATGGCGATAGCCAAGATGCAGAGCCTCTTTGACTGCTTTGTAAATCTCACCAGATGTTGATTTCCAGGTACCAAGACCAAGAATGGGCATCTGGTCGCCGTTTGCGAATTGAAGTTTCTTCATCGTGTTTCCCTCCGTTCAGTTGAGACTGATCCTGTTTCAAATATTGTACTTTAATTGCTTTGATCTGCATCGGGAGACCCTTGCCCAAAAGCATATTTGAATATCTCCCTTAAGACATCAAATAGTTATAAATACAATCACATTTGGCCAGGCTGTATTATTAAAAAAAATATTATCTCCGAGTCTTGATTGATATTGGCGTTTTCTCAGGCCGTGCTTAAAGTGGCAGATGAGAAAAAATAAAACAGAGAGGTGAACATGAACAGACATTCCGCTGTATCGTCAATCAGGGCCGGTTTTTTGTATCTGCTCGTT
>JAOZRI010000551.1 GCA_029940235.1 Desulfobacula sp.
CATATTCTTGCCACCTTTTTAAGACAGGCCTACGGAAAAAAGCAAAAAAATATATTATTCCAAATGATACAAAAAGCTAAGAGACTTGAAGTATCCGGGTCTACAATCAGTATTGTTAAAATGGATATAGAAGGCCGGGTTCAGAATCTTGCCATGGTGCTTCAGATGTATCGGGAAATTGTTAATGTGGATGCTGCATTTGGAATTTTTCAGGATGTTGAACAAAATAAATGTATGATCATTGGCAGAAGCAGTATAGAAGAGATAAATATTGGCCTGGTAATGAGAAGCCTTGGTGGAGGCGGTCATCCAGGGGCAGGATCAGCACTTATAAAGGCTGCAAATCCCGATACCATTGAGCAGATGCTGGTTGAACTTATTTCAGGAAATCAGCAGACTTCTGTTATGCTGTCAGATATCATGTCATATCCTGTGGTTACAGTAAGTGATGATACAAATGTGGAAGAAGTGGCAATGATTTTGAGGGATATGGGGTGTACAGGTGTTCCTGTTGTTGATAAAGATGATCATATTATGGGGATTATGTCCCGCCGGGATTTTAAAAAGATCAGACAGTCAAAACATATGCAGGCGCCTGTAAAAGCATTCATGAGCAGGAATATTGTTACCATAGACCATGATAAAAGTGCTATGGAAGCAGCAAAGCTCATGATCAAACATGACATAGGTCGTATTCCTGTGATGCAGGATGACAAAATTGTGGGAATTATTACAAGATCCGATGCAATGATGTATTTTTATGATCTGCTGCCAGATTAACCGCAACAAACGGTTTACAATAGTAACGTCAACAATAGCTGCCACAGGCAGATCTGGTTTTTCATCTTTATCTGGCAATTACTTTAAAGATTAAGTTTTTTTCCAGCCTTAACAGCAAGTTTTTCCCTGAAAATTTTTGAATTATGTCTGATATCCACTGGAAATGCTTTTTCAATAAAAATATGTTCAATCTTTTTTGTTAAAGGGTTGGATTTCCCAAGGTCAAGCAACTCTTTTAGAAAGGCTTTTTTGTTTTGAATTTTTGATAGAGGTTCAATAAAGATGACCGGGGTCTGGTTTCGTTGGGGGCCTGCCCCGGCAAGTGCACTTCTGAATACTTTTTCATGATTATTAAAAATAGCTTCAACAGGAATGGTAAAAAGGGTTTCATCTTCTGTTGTGACTCTGTGGCTTTTCCGTCCGCAGAACCAGATCCTTCCCTTTGAATCTTTCCATCCAAGATCACCCATTCTATGCCAGAACCTGCCTTTGTGGTCTAAAATTTTAGCAAGTAAATTTTCCTGGGTATTGTTAAAATAACTCTTGGTTACAAGATCTGCCTGTACTATTATTTCTCCCACCTGGCCCTGGGTTACTTCGAGCTTTTCATTCAGCTGAGTAACAGGTTCATCCATAATTTTAATAAGTTTGATTTTAGTATCGCAGATTGGCCTGCCAATACACATGCCATAACCCTGCTCAGACAGTTTTTTGGTCTCTTCTAGGATTTCATTTGACCCTATTGATATTATTGGAACAGCTTCAGTCGCACCATAGGGTGTATGGATCTGGGCTTTATCGGAGAGCATTGTTGAAAACTGTTCGATATTGGCAGGTGTTACAGGTGCTCCTGCCGAGATTACACGCCTTAAAGAAGGCA
>JAOZRI010000147.1 GCA_029940235.1 Desulfobacula sp.
ATCTGGAAATCTTTCTCTTTCATACCAAAGCGTGTCATTTCAGATACCCCCATTCTAAGGGCGCCAGAGGCAGTAAAGCCCTCTTCAGCCGGGGTTGCCTGGTAGTTGACAACTATATTATTCTCTTCAAGTTTCTGCGCAATTTGTGCACCTTTGCCGTATCCCACATTTAAGATCACTTGGTGGGTCTGGGTAAAAGAGATTTCAGGATCACCTGCTACATCAAGACCCTGTTCTTTCAAGGCAGCGGCAAAGGCTTTAGCATTGGAGATTACAGCTTTTTGATATTCATCTTTAAAATGATTCATTTCATATGCAGCAAATAGAAGACCTGTCATGGTTCCAAGGTGATGGTTGCTGACACTTCCTGGAAAGGTTCTTCTCTGGACTGCTTCCCACAGTTCATATTCAAGGTCATTTTCTTTGAAATTGGATGCAATAACTCCTCTCTGGGTACCAAAATAGGTTTTATGGGTGGAGCCTGTAACAATATGGGCACCCTCTTTTAAAGGCTCCTGGAAATGTGGGCCATAAAGTCCAAGCACATGTGCCATGTCATACATTACAATGCAGTTTGGGGCAAATTCATCCACAAGGCTGCGGATCTGAGCTACCGGCTCTTTATGGAGAATCATACTCTTGCCAAGAATCACAAGTTCTGGTTGATGCTCTTTAATAATTGCTTCACACGCCTTAATATCTATTTTATATGGGTTGTCTTTAAGTACAGGAAAATTTATCACTCCTGGTTTTTCTGTTTTAGGATCTCTTGCCACAAAGTCACGCAGAGCTCCCATGGGCTGGGCGCTTAAATGCCCGCCTTTAATAATATGGTTGTTCATGACCTTTTTGATTCTGCGCTGCTCATTTTTTCTGTCCGTACGGTTTAAAAAATCCACAAGCGCACTGAAAAGAGCAGTATTAGCCATTTGACCGGAGATGACCCTTGATTCTACATTACAACATGTAAAAAAGGTTTGAAATTCTCTGTTTAAAAGATTTTCAACCTCCCTTATAAACCCGGTTCCCTGGTAATAAAAAACATCTTCTCCAAAAAAAGCTTTGATCTCTTTATGTTCTGCATACCGGTTTACAGGGTCACTGATTGATAAAAGTTTTGCAATGCGGGACTGGCTCATTTCTGAGGGGATAAGGTTAATGCACTCTTTTGCTCTCCAAGTATGATTTTTTAATGCCTTTGAGACAAGAAGATCTGCAAGTTCAGGATATCTATTACTGCTGCCAGTCTTCTTTGCAGATCCTAATTGATCCAATTTATTTGATGTATCTGATTCGCCCAGTTGGTCCAGTTTGCCCAATTTTTCTGGGGGGATGGATCTTACAAAAGGCGGTGCCTGGGAGCTCATGTGATATGGAACCACCTGGGCTTTACACAGTTTTTTTCTTATTTCTATCTCAAGGATATCTCCCTCAAAAATATTGCTGTTAATCAGTGCCAGGGCAACAGCCCGTCTTTTGGGTTTCTCCTTAAATCTGCCATTAAGCCCGCTTCCTTTTGGCTCTTGAAAAGGAATCATGGTTCCTGAAGTTATAAAACCAACATGTTTATCGTGTACAAAAACCTTGTATCCTGCCCTTGCAATACCTTTTCCAGTAATGGCAAGGGGCATGACCATCTGTGGAAGGCAGGAGATATCTTCAAACTTCTGTTCCAGGATATTTTGAAATGCAAGGTATTGGCTGTAAAGAGCCTTTTTCCCTATAAAATCTCCTTTTAGGGGAGAAAAACTCACGGCAAATTTGGATAGTTTTGATGCAAAGATAGGAATTTCTTTGTTGTCTATATCCATGCCCAGTTCATGACCGTATAGAGGAAGGCCTGCTTCAAGCCGTAGAGTATCTCTTGCTCCGAGTCCAATGGGAGCTGCCTGTTTCTCCAATAAAAGATTCCAGATAACACCTGCATACTTGCTGTCCATGAAAAGTTCAAATCCCAGGGGTTCCCCGGTATATCCTGTTCTAGCAAGACTTACTTCAACACCATTGATCTCAACAATGCTAAGGCTGTTTCTATAGGGTTCGGGAAGACCACCTTTGGTAACAATCTGCTCAATAATTTTTTTTGAAAGAGGACCTTGAAGAGAAATCATTGCCACTTCAAATGTTTTATCAATCATTTCAATATTTTGAAATGATTTTAGATGTTTTTCAAAGTGAGCCACATCTTTCTCTCTGTTTGATGCATTGACCACAAGTAGATACTCATCTAATTTAAATCTGTATAGGTAGGCATCATCAATGGCGCCACCGTCTTCATCCTGTATCAGAGTGTATTGACTCTCCCCGATTTCAAGAGCCATGGCATTATTGGTTAGAACATACTGTAAAAAGGGCAGGGTGTCCCTGCCTTGAAAATAGAGTCTTCCCATGTGGGAAACATCAAAAATTCCTGCTTTTGTACGGGTTGCCATGTGCTCGTTAATTATACCTTCAGGGTATTGAATTGGCATTTCCCATCCGCCAAATTCTACAATTTTTGCATTAAGTTTCTGATGTTTATCATAAAGCATGGTTCTAAATAGTTTTGTCATGGGACTCTCTTTTAATTATAATTATGGTTTGAGGTAAAAACTTAATAAAAGGTTGAGAATATGTCAATAAAGAAAGGTTTTATCTCTTCCCAATATTTCCTGATATCTCCCTGGTATATTTGTGCAAAAGAGATATTAGTTTTTCACACTTTTGAGATTGTAAAATAGCTGCCTGTTCAAAAGTGGTAATCAAAAAATAATTTTATTGTTCAGGCTAATGCAAAGCTGTGAGTTAATGTCTGGTTTTAAATTCCTGAATCATTTCCAAAGGAAGTACCCGAATAAGCTCTGATAAAGATATCTGGCTCATTTTCATCAGGCCGTCATCTGCCATGGTTTTCATTCCATTATTTATGGCCATCTGTTTTAATTCAGCTTCACCTGTTTTGCAGCTGACTGCCAGAGTCATTTTTCGAGTAATCTCAAATAACTCAGAAACAAGAGTTCGACCACTGTATCCTGTAAAATCACAGGCTTTACAACCGATACCTTTGTAAAAAGTTGTGAGAGCTGGATATTTACTGAAAAAAAGGCTCCACTCATCTTCGGGTGGCTTAAAGGGGCGGGAACATTTTGTGCAATTTTTACGCACTAATCTTTGGGAGACTACACCAATGAGGCTGGAAGCAATTTGATTGTGATCAATCCCTAGATCAAGCAGGCGTGACACAACACTTATGGAATCGTTAGTGTGAATTGTACTAAGCAGTAAATGGCCTGTCTGGGCAGCATCAAAGCTAATACTGGCAGTCTCTTTATCCCTGATTTCTCCAACCAGTATTACATCGGGATCTAATCTTAAAAATGATCTTAACAATCTTGCAAATGTCAGGTCTATTTTGGTATTTATCTGTGTTTGCATGATTCCAGGAAAGCTGTATTCAATGGGATCTTCCGCTGTAATTATTTTAATTTTAGGTCCATTTATATATTGAAGCGCAGCATATAGTGTGGAGGATTTTCCACTTCCAGTGGGGCCTGAAACCAATATCAATCCGGCAGAGCTCTTAAACATCTGTCTCAGTGGAGTTATAACATGTTTGGAGTGGTTGAGGTTATTAAGACCAAGACCAACCTTACGGGAATCAAGAATTCTGATGGTAATATTTTCACCAACAATTGCAGGGCAGACAGCCACCCTGAAATCCAGATCAAAAGTTCTATTGTTCTCTTTGTAACTTGCTCTAAAAACACCATCCTGGGGAAATCTGCGTTCGGCTATATCAAGATTTGACATTACTTTAATCCTGGAGATTACAGCCTCTGGTTTGCTCTTTAGTTTTTCTTTGAGCCATGGGATTTTAGGTTCCTGGCATATTCCATCAATGCGGTATCTTAATGTCACCCCTTTTCTGTCCTGCTCAATGTGTATATCACTGGCTCCATTTGAAATGCCATAATTAATAATATAATCAACTATTTTTTTGATTTCAGTTTCAGTGCCTGCATAAATACTGGTCTGCTGTTTTTCTCCAGCAGTCAGTTTTTCAAAATTAAACAGATTAGCATTGCTTGGAAGCTGATCAATTTTATCTTCAGCTTTGCTGGAGGTTGCAAAATTTGTATTATATAGTGATGTAAAAAGGTATTTAAATTTCTTTTCAGTAATAAAAGCTGTTTTCATATTCAAATTTCGATATATCAGCTGTAGCTCCTCAAGAGCCGTGAACCCATCGGGATAAGCTATTCCTATCAATAATTGTTTGCCTTCAAGCGTGAGAGGTAAAATCATATTCCTGCGGGCATATTTTTCGGCAATAAATTTAATGAGATTGTTTTTATGCAGCTCATCATAAAAAAAATCATCCAGTTCCATATAGGGTGTATTGTATTGGCGGGATAGTGCGTTATATAGTTGATGGGAAGTTAATAACCCTTTATTGATTAAAAAAGTACCAATTTTTTCTTTTGAGTGTTTATGTTCGGCTACAGCAGAGTAGAACTCATTTTTCTTAATTATACCCTGCTGGATAAGAATCTCTCCAATTTTAATTCGTTTGCTGTATTTTTTTAAGGCTGAAGATAGGTCTTCAGGATTAATTGTGCCATTGTCGCACAGGATTTCTCCGATTGTACGTTGACAGTGCATATAACTTAACGCACGAACAAGATCGACTTCTTTGAGCATTTGGAGTTTTACTGCCAGCTCTCCAATGTTTAAAGCATCTTTCTGTTTTTCAAGCAGTTCATCCAGAACATCTCTGGTAATTAGTCCTTTTGCAATAAGAGACTGACCAAAAGTATGATAATCTTTTTTGTCCTGTAATATCTGCTTTACCTGATCTTCTTTAATTATTTCATGTTCAACAACGATTTGACCGATCTTTTTTTTAAGGTCAGGATGCCCATTTAATATCTCAAGCTGTGATGCATTTAAAAAGCCTTTTTTGTCCAGTAAAATATCAAAAGGGATATCTGCCTCTTTTGCTTCTTCTTTTTGGATTGAAAGTGCGCTATTTAAATCATTTTGTGTAATAAATCCTTCCCTGATGAGTAATTCACCGGTTTTGGGTTTTTCCGAGGTCGCACTATTTTTATTCATGTTTTAAATTCCCTTTTTTGCATTTCTACAATACTGCCAGTAATATCAATCACCTGGCTTGAGAGATATCAGTCAGATATTAATTTTTGCTTCTTTGGATCTTTTGATGAGCAGATTACAACAATTTTGAATGTTTTCCGGGGTATAGAGAGTGAATTCATCTTTATAACCCTGTTCAAATAGTTGATCTGCAACTATTTTGTCTTCAAGATCAGATTGTTTTATCATGTTTATTGTGTTGATGGAAAGATCATAGGATTCTTGAACACCTTTCATGGCGGCCTTCCCGGACAATGGTCCCTGATGGGCAGGACAGAGAATAAAAGGACAAAATTCTTTAATTAAATTCATGGTTGAAAGATATTCATCAACACCGGTAAAAAACAGAGGGAAATACCCCCTTCCAGGATAATGAAACCCGATGCTGTCAGAACAGAAAAGGATTTTTTTGAGGTTTATTGATCCAATAAGGTTCCCTGGGGAGTGCCCTGGCACTTTGATTAAATCTAAGGTAACTCCACCAAGATCCAGAGCTCTTTCTTTATCAATGGTAATAGAGCCATTTAGATCAGGGATTATTTCCAGGGGCGATCTGCCAGGCATAATATCAAAGCGTGCAAGGTTTTTTGCCATGAATTTGTCTTCCTTAAACATTAAAGGTGCTGCCTTGGGGTGTTCAATAAACTCTTGAGCTCCCGTAGCAGTAATAATCTGTGCTTTAGGATATTGTGCTGCAAGACCGGGCAGCCCTGTAATATGGTCGGAATGGGGATGGGAAGGAATAATATAATCAAGTGTGATACCAAGAGTATTTAATTGTTTGATTACCTGGTCAACCATGGCTGAAATACCGACTTCAAATAAAGCACAATGCCGGTCTCCAATAATCAGGAATAGATTAAAAAAATAGTTACCCAGCATATAAATATTGTCAT
>JAOZRI010000552.1 GCA_029940235.1 Desulfobacula sp.
CATGGAATGCTCCATCGTCAATTGTAACTTTTATACCGGTTACAGGGAACTCAAGCTTTGGCCCTTTATCCATACAGAGTTCAAAACCTTTTTTACAGGCTGGAATATAATTAGTGGGAATCCTGCCCCCTGTAATTTTATTGTCAAATTCAAACTCTTCCTCACATGGTTCCATAAATCCTGATATACGGCCAAATTGTCCTGCACCACCAGTCTGTTTTTTATGGGTATAATTAAAGACAGCTTTTCTTGTTATGGTTTCTCTATATGCAACTCTTGGTTGACCTGTTTCAACTTCTGCGCCATACTCTCTTTTCATTCTTTCAACATATACTTCAAGGTGAAGCTCTCCCATGCCCTGGATAATTGTATCACCTGTTTCATGGTCCACATAGGTTTTAAATGTGGGGTCTTCTTTTGTAAACCTGTTTAAAGCCTTGGACATGTTGATCTGGGCTTTGTTATCCTTTGGTACAATGGAAAGTGAGATGACAGGTTCCATGACATGCATGGCAAGCATGGTGTAGTTGATTTTTGGAGAGACAAATGTATCGCCTGAAGCACAGTCAACTCCAAACATGGCGCCAATATGGCCTGCTGGGATTGCTTCCACCTCTTCCATCTGTGCAGAGTGCATCCTGATTAGACGCCCTGCTTTGATTTTTCTGCCGTCTCTTGAATTAATCAGAGTGTCTCCTTTATTAATACAGCCCTGGTAAACCCTGATATATGTCAGCTGACCATACTGCCCGTCCTCAAGTTTAAAGGCAAGAGCCACGGTTGGTTTGTCAAATGTGCTTTCAAGTATGACAGTCTCTTCATTATTATCAATGTCTATTGCTTCATTTTCAATGTCAAGGGGTGAGGGCAGATAGCTGATTACTGCATTTAAAAGAGGTTGAACTGCTTTGTTTTTATAGGCAGATCCAAGGAAAACAGGAGTCATCTCCCTTGCTATTGTCCCTGTCCTGACTGCCTGCATGACAAGTTCCTGGGTGATCTCTTTCTCTTCCAGAATTGCATCGGTAAGCTCTTCGGAAAACAGAGAGACCTCATCAATCATCTCTTCTCTTGCCAATTGTGCATCATTAAGCAGATCAGCAGGAATCTCTTTTTCAACAACATTTTCACCATTTTCACCTTCAAAATACAAAGCTTTCATTGCAACAAGATCAATAATACCTTCATGTTTGTCTTCAAGGCCGATGGGAAGCTGCATTATAACAGAATTATGTCCAAGCTTATCCCTGAGCTGCTGGCTGACCTTGATAGGGTTTGCTCCTGATCTATCACACTTATTAACAAATGCAATACATGGAACTTTATATCTTTTCATCTGCTGATCAACTGTAATGGACTGGGACTGCACACCTGATACAGAGCAAAGGATCAATACAACTCCATCCAAAACCCTTAATGATCGTTCAACTTCAACAGTAAAATCAACATGGCCAGGAGTATCAATAATATTAATATTGTGTCTGTCCCATTCACAATAGGTTGCAGCAGAAGCAATGGTGATGCCTCTCTCTCTTTCAAGCTCCATGGAATCCATGACAGCACCAACACCGTCTTTACCTCTAACTTCATTGATTTGATGGATTTTATCAGTGTAAAACAGAATTCTTTCAGTCAGTGTGGTTTTACCAGAATCAAT
>JAOZRI010000148.1 GCA_029940235.1 Desulfobacula sp.
ATAGCATTAAAGAGTCTTGAAAAGCATTATAGTTTTTCTCTTTTAACACCTGGTGCAGCCTGTATATTCTAATAATATCTCTACCCATTACATCAATGGTGTGATGTTTTTTTACAAGCTCATATGCTGCTTTAACACGTTTGTTTGTGGCATTGTTGTCCTGCAGTGTCTCCATGATTTTATCTGCAAGGTCAGATGGATCCTGGGTATTAAACAACAGCCCTGTTTTTTTATGATTAATTATCTCAATAATGCCACCGCTCTTAGAGCCAATGACAGGACACGAACAGTACATTGCTTCTAAAAGCGCCTGGGGAATTCCCTCAAAAGGGATACCATTTTTATCTTTTGATGGCAAGATATTACAGTCAAAACCTCTATAGTATGGCCATATATCTTCTTTAACACCTGTAAAATGAACATGGGTTTCAATTTGCAGATCCTGGGCAAGGTTTTTTAGAAATTTTATGTATTTATCTTCTCCTTTACCTGTTATGGCAATATGATATTTAGAAAGTTTGGGTTTAATGATTCTAAAAGCTTTAAGAATTGTTGAAACACCTTTCTCTCTTGATATGCTTCCTGCAAATCCAATGAATCTTGTTCCAGGATCAAGGTTAAGCTCAGTTGCAAGGGCGATTCTTGCCAGCTCTTTATCTAAAAGGTGATCGGGAATATTAATGCCATTAGGCATGGAAAAAATCTGCATGCCTTTGAGTTTGAAAACCTTTTGAAGATGTCTGGTGGTATAATCAGCAGTTGTAAAAATATAGTGACATAATTTTTTATAGATCATTCGATTTGACCATGAATTTCTCACATGTGAGCTGATATGCCTTGAAAGAATCCTTAAAGGGACACTGTTTTGCATGGCAGCATAAAGGGCAAGTCTGGAATCTTTATGGCCATGGGTATTCACAACATCGGGTTTTTCATTATAAAAAATGTCTTTTAATAATCTATAATTTTTGATCATGGAAAAATATTTAAAATCAATTGCATACACTTTGAACTTGTGTTCCTTTGCCTTTAGAAACAGTGGTGAGGTTTTGGGTGCTATGATGATAATTTTATGTTCATTTTTTTCCATCCAGACAGATTCATTGAAAATCCGCTGTTCAAGACTGCCCCATTTGCCATGGCAGGAAGTATGGATAATTTTATAATGAGCTCTCATTTTTAAGTCAGCTTTTTTTAAAGCTTTGCCTCCTTTTCAGTTCTCAATCTTTTTTTGATAAACTGCTGTGTCTATAGTTTTACAAGTTTGAGATTGCCCCACAACCCAATATTTTCTCCCACAATTATTACAATACCATCCACTCCTGACATTGCCGTGCCCGCATCAATTGCCTTTTGTATATCATCTTTGCTTTGTACCTTGTTAGCAAGTGCAGTAGCTGCTGCGTCTGCAATGGAGCACGATTCAGATAATACAGTAACAGCATCAGCTTTGCCAAAGCTTTTTGAGTGACCAATAGTACCTGAAGAAGTGCATATTCCATAGGGTGTGTTGTGTTTTTCCACAAGTATGCCGCATGCCATTGAAAAAGGGGTATTCTCTGCATAAACAGTGAAAGTGGTTTTGGAATCTGATTTAATAAAAATATCTCCTCCGTTTTCCACAACTACTTCCCTGGAAAACGGTAATAGAGCTTTTCCAGTATACTCTGCCACAACACCTGCCACAGATGCCATGGGGCCTGTCCCTGTTAATTGGCCTGCTTTTATCATCTCCTTGATAATTTTTGGTGCTGTGTCTGATTCTTTTAGAGGCAATAGAGAAGTTGCAAATTCAGGATAAAGCTTTATATATGTTTCAATATAATTGCGGCAGCGCAATACTGCTTTTATGGCAGTATCTGTTAAGTCTGCATGTGTCTGGATATTGAGATTTGTCTCCTTGACAGTGATATCAAAAGAGATAAGGTCTTTTTTTTTATGATGCCTTCGGTAGGTTCGGTTGTTAAACATTTTTTACTTGTTTCTGATGAGAATTATTCACTATTGTATCTTTAGATTTTGTTACAATTACAATACCTTTGTTAATACTGATTGATACTGTGAATTTTTTAAAAACATTGCTGATACCAAGAGTGTCACCCATTTTCATATCTGCATTTTTTAATGGGTATTCAAGACCTGTAAGCGTAATTCCACTGACTGCCCGGGTAATGGGAATAATGGATAAAAATTCATCTGGTTTGCCCTTTAGTTCCAGATAATCTGTTACAATATAGAGCTCATTGTGCTTATCTATGATTCTGGCAGAAATATTAAGCAGGGCAAGTTTTTTTAAAAGAAATATATTGGCAAGGGTATGATCCAGCCTTGTGCCTGTAACACCTAACAGGGTAATATCACTTGCCTTATGTTTAAGTGCATGTGAAACACAAAGATCAGTATCAGTATAATTTTTTTTTAAAGGGTAGGTTAAAATTTTTATCTTTTTTTTCTTAAAAAATAGATGATCATCTGAGTTGATAGAGTCAAAATCTCCTATCATAACATGGGGTAGGATATTTAATACCCGCAGATGTTTTGCACCACCGTCTGCACTGATAATCATCTGGGCATCTTTAATGATTTTCACAATATCATCGGAGTATGCAAGATCACCACTGGCTATTATTACACATTTCATATAACAATTTATTATCATGAAAATCAAGTCATGAAAACAGTTAATCTTGACTATTTTTTCTCTACCTTATATTTTCCCATACAATGAGACCTTTTAATATTATAAACCGGTATATTTTCAGGGAATTGCTGTCTCCATTTATCATCAGTCTCTTTTTTCTAACTTTTGTATTTTTGATGACAAGGATTCCTAAAATTACCAATATGGTTGTTAATTATAATGCTGATATCTCCTCCATCGGTCTTATGATTGTCTATACGCTGCCAAGGTTTTTGGAATTTACCATACCAATGTCTGTTATGATATCCATTCTTTTAACTTTCATGCGTATGGCGCAAGATAATGAAATCGTTGCATTAAAAGGTGCAGGGGCATCTCTTTATAAGCTGTTGCCTCCAGTCCTGGTTTTTTGTTTGTCAGGTGTGTTGTTAACAATGAGTATTACTGTTTTTGGAGTTTCATGGGGAAAATTATCCATGAAGAAAAAAAGCATTGAACTTGCAAGGACAAGTATTGATGCGGCTTTACAGGCAAGACAATTTAACAGTGAGCTCGAAGATGTCATGATATATATTGGACATGTGGACATGAAAACCAAACAGTTAAAGCATGTTTTCATAGAAGATAGAAGAGCAAAGGGTGTGGTCACTATTTCCATTGCTCCTAAAGGAAAATTGATCCAGAGTAAAGATGAAAAAATCTATACCATAAGGCTTTATAAAGGTGAAATTAACCAGGTGAATATGGATGATAATTCTGTAAGCAGCCTTGGATTTGGGGAGTATGATATTAATATTGATCTTGCAAGCTTAAGTAAGGCAACAAGAAAAATATCAAAAAGCCTGGATGAAAAAAGCCTTGTTGAACTTATAGGATTTATTAAAGCCGGCATAAAAGACAAGCTTGTTTTGAGTGAAGCATTAATGGAGCTCCATGAGAAATTTTCAATTCCTTTTGCCTGTTTGTCCCTTGGAATGCTTGCCTTTCCCCTTGGAATCCAATCTGCATCCCTTCGTAAATCTTCCGGATTCACTCTTGGAATCTCTTTTTTCCTTCTGTATTATATTCTTCTTGCAGCAGGGTGGTCAGCAGGAGAAACTGGAGATTACCCTCCCATAATTGGCATGTGGCTCCCAAATTTTATTATGGGTGGGGTTGCCATCTTTTTTTTGATCAAAAATGCAAAGGAAGAGCCTGTTCAACTACCCAAGTTTTTAACCACAATAATTCAAACTGTGAAAATCATGGTGTCAAAAAAAGTATAAAATGGCATACCTGTATAAATACTGGCTCAAAGAATTTTTAAAATTTTTTGGAATTATTCAACTGTTGATTCTGGTTTTATTTGTCTTTATTGATTATCTCTCCCGCATGGATAAGTTTTTAGAGTCAGAGCTCTCCTTGATAGGGGGCCTTGGATATATCCTTTTAAAAGTGCCGTTCATGTTTGTACAGATAACGCCGGCAAGTATTTTATTGGCAAGCATTGCTATCTTTGGCATTATGAATAAAAATAATGAACTTCTTGCCATAAAATCCAGTGGGATAAGCGGGTTTTCTCTTATAAAACCAGCAATTTTAAGTGGGGTAGCTCTTGGTTTGTTAATGCTCTTTCTTGGAGAAACCATTATTCCTCTATCCATGACAAAGGCAAATTATATTAAGTATAATGTAATTAAAAAAAAAAATATTCACTCCTCGGGCAGAAAAGATATATGGATAAAATCTGACAACAGGCTGATTCATATTAATTTTTTTGATCCTGTTAAGCAGTCTGTTGCCGGTGTCAGTGTTACATCGGTTGGAGAAAACTTTGCACTGGCTTCCCGTATTGATGCCAAAAAAGCATATTATAAATTTGGCAGCTGGATATTAGAAGATGTCATTGAGCAGGTACATGTTGAAAATTCCATGGATTATGATGTAAACTTATATGATCAAAAAATTGTCGACTGGGGTCTTAAACCAGCTGATCTTGGGGAAATTGTAAAAAAATCTGAAGAGATGGGTTTTTTTGAATTAAGAAATTATGTTAATAAGGTGGAGAAGGAAGGATATGATGCACAAACCTATAAGGTGGATTTAAATGCTAAAATAGCCTTTCCTTTTATTTGTATTATCATGGTGTTGACAGGTGCAGGTACAGGCATGAGAGCTTTTGCAAAGCAAAATATCCCGGCAGCCATTGCTGTTGGTGTTGTGATTGCATTCATGTACTGGGCCATGTATGGATTTTGCCTCTCCCTTGGTTATGGTGCTATTCTTCCGCCAATTATCAGTGCCTGGGTTACCAATGTTTTTTTTCTGGCGTTTGCTACACTTTATCTGCTAAATGCAGAATAAACATTATCATAAGGATTAAAAACCAAACAGCACTATCTATTTTATTTTGTTTATGATCATAAATTTGGGGGTTTAAATTGATACTGCCTGATAGCGCAAACAGAGTAAAGTTAATATTAATGAACCGTGAAAGTATATATACATGAAAGTTCAAAACATCATGCTCAATTTGTATAACCTGGCATGGAAAATAATTCTTCTTTTTTTAAAAAAAAGTTCTGCATTTAAAGAGAGCTATGAATCAAGAATATCTCCGGATTATTATGATAAAGTTGACATCTGGATACATGGTGCTTCTGTGGGAGAAGCATTTGTTGCCATAGAGATCATAAAACGTCTTAATTCTGAATACCCTTTGAAAATTTTATATACTGCAACAACATCCCAGGGGCTTGGAATCATGAATTCCTATTGTGCAGGCCCTGGGTTTGATTCCAGTGTTGAATGCAATACTCAATGGTTTCCCTTTGATATGCCCCAAAGCATTGAGAAAATCATTTTAAAAACAAAACCTGGCATCATGGTTATTCTGGAAACTGAACTCTGGCCCGGGCATCTTTATATGTTGAAAAAACATCAAATTAAGACCATTATTATCAATGGCAGGCTCTCAAAGAAAAGTTATTCAAGATACTTGAAAACAAGATTCATCTGGGAGAAAATAAGTCCTTGCAAAATAGTTGCCACATCAAAAAAAGATGCCGGAAGATATGAAAAAATAATGGACAGGACAACCAGAATTGAAACAATGCCCAATATCAAGTTTGATTCTATTTTATTAGATAAAAATGAGCAGGATTTAAGAGCAAGTTCTCATCTTAAAACAATTTTACCTTCTGATATCCCTCTTTCAATACTTGCATCCATAAGAAAAGAGGAAGAATTCCATATGGAAGAAATCATCACATATTTATTTGAAAATTATCCTGACCAGGTGATTGCAATTTTTCCAAAACATATCCAGAGGATGCAATCCTTGATTGAACAGCTTGAAGTGCTCAAAAACGAACTTGGATTCGATCTTGTGATAAGATC
>JAOZRI010000553.1 GCA_029940235.1 Desulfobacula sp.
CAGCTCTTCCCATTATTATTTTAAAAGACGGCGCAAGTGTGCTGCTTGAAGATATCGCCACCATTGAAGAAGGTTTTGAAGAGACAGACAACTGGGCATCATTTAATGGAAAAAGAGCTGTTGTCATAGAGATATATCGTGTGGGTGATCAGACGCCGACCAAAGTGGCATCAACTGGCAAGGCCCTTGTAAAACAAATTGATAAATCCCTTCCTCCAGGGGTGCATTTGACTGTTTTAAGGGATTTATCAAATATATTTTCCCAGAGAGCAGATCTTTTACTTAGAAATGCTTATATAGGGCTTGGACTTGTGTTCTTTTTTTTGGCACTTTTTCTTGAAATCCGCCTTGCCTTCTGGGTAAGTCTTGGAATCCCAATCTCTTTTCTTGGCTCTTTTCTTCTCCTTGCTCCCACTGATTTTTCCATTAATATTGTCAGCATGTTTGCCTTTATTGTCACCCTGGGTATTGTTGTGGATGATGCTGTGGTTGTGGGGGAAAATATATATTTCAGCAGGCAGCAGGGAACACCATTTTTACAGGCAGCTGTCAAGGGAACCAAGGATATTGCCATGCCTGTGGTATTCAGCGTTATAACCAATATGGTGGCATTTATACCATTGATGTTTGTTCCTGGATTTATGGGGAAAATATTTAAAACCATTCCATTTGTGGTAATTGCTGTATTTGCAATTTCCCTGATTGAAAGTCTTTTTATTTTGCCGGCTCATTTAAGTCATGAAAACAGACGTCCCCTGTTTTTTCCTCTTAATTACCTTGAAAAATGGCAGCAAAGATTCAGCCGGGTTTTTGAAGCAGGGGTTAAAAAATATTATGGCAGTCTGCTCTTTAGATTTTTAAATTATCGCTATTGTGTCATTGCCTTTGGTATTGCCATGCTCATGACTATGGTTGGATATGTATCCTCTGGAAAGATGGGTATGGTGATGTTTCCCAAGGTGGAGTCTGATTATGCATTCTGTGAGGCAGTATTACCCTATGGCGCTCCTGAAAAAACATTAAAACATGTTGAACAGCTCCTTGTTGAAAAAGCCCTTGAAGTAGTCAATAACCATGGTCAAAAGGATCTGTCAAAGGGTGTTTATTCCCTTGTTAGAGATAATAAAATTACAGTGAGGCTTTATTTAACACCTCCTGATATCAGACCTTTAAGCACTTCTGAAGTTACTAATTTATGGCGCAAAAAAGCAAAGAATATACCAGGGCTTGAAACTATTACCTTTGAGTCCAACAGGGGAGGTCCTGGATCCGGCAAAAATTTAACCATAAGTTTAAGCCACAGGGACAATGATATATTAAACAGGGCAGGAGAAAACCTTGCAAGAAAACTTTCCCAATATTCCATTGTCCATGATATTGATGATGGGTCTGCCAAGGGGAACAAACAATTTGATATCAGTCTAAGCCCTGCAGGGAAAAGAATGGGATTGACATCAAGGGAAGTTGCCAACCAGGTACGTCATGCTTTTCAAGGGGTGACTGCTGTAAAAAATCAGCGTGGTCAAAGCGAAGTCACAATAACGGTTCGTCTGCCAAAAGATGAGAGGATGTTACAATCAAGTTTTGAAGAGTTAGTTCTTTTTGCACCCCAGGGAGAAATCCTGCTTAGAAATGCTGTAACAATAATAACAA
>JAOZRI010000149.1:0-286 GCA_029940235.1 Desulfobacula sp.
TCAGTAGACGCCGTCATGATTATTGATGCCCCCGGTATATACACTCTGGACTCAAATCATCTTGAAAGCACCCCACCCATCGGTATAATTATTAAATCGAGCAATGTAATATTAGAAGGCAATAGTCATACTATAGATGGTATTGATACATCAAACAGCTATGGAATTTATGTTCATAACCATGGTATGACGTTGGAAAATGTGGTTATTAGAAATTTAATAGTGCAGGATTATGGATATGGAATTATCTTTAAAAATGTTAACAATAGCAGTATTGAAAATTGCT
>JAOZRI010000149.1:296-6005 GCA_029940235.1 Desulfobacula sp.
AAGGCATAAGTTTTGGAAATGTGAACGACAGCACCATTGACAGTTTCTTTGCCAGCGATAACCAAATCGGCGATATCGACATTAAGCAGAGCAATGGTAATACTATTAGTAACAGTACGATACGTTCGCTCAACACTTATGGTGTCAAGCTATATGATAGCTCAGAAAACAACACAATTAGTGATAGTTCTATCAGTAATCATAGTATTGGCATTCAGGTCGGCAGTTATGATGATAATACAAAAGCCAACTACACCATCATAAGAGACAATCGCATTTATGGGAATTATGATGGAATAGATTCTCAAGATTCGGATTATCTTACAATCGAAGGAAATAATATTTATTACAATCAATTTGGTATTTATCTGAGCCGCTCTGGTGGTAATACAATATCAGGAAATATTATAGAGGCAAATCCATGGGAAGATAATGATGATGACAATGCAGGTATATATCTTTCGAATTCAAATGGCAGTGATATCTACAATAATAAATTTGACAACTATCAAAATGTTGACTTTCATTCAGGTTACAACAACACTTGGAATATTGAAATACAATCAGGTGAAAATATTGTCGGCGGGCCCTATCTCGGCGGTAATTACTGGGGGAATTACTTTGGATGGGGTGAGGGACCAAGCCCTGGATGTGCAGACACTGATCACGACTTTATCTGTGATGAACCCTATAATTTTGCAGGAGGCGTTGACAATCTCCCTTTAAAAAGTTTTAGCCTTAGCAGCCCACTCGTCACAACAGGTTCAGCAATTTCCATCACACGGAACACGGCGAACCTGAATGGTGTAATAAACCCCAGAGGAACAAGTACAACATACCTTTTTGAGTATGGCACAACAATTGGTTACGGTTCAACAATAAGCAACGGAAGTATTTTGTCTGGATGGGATGATGTGGATGTGAATATCACAGTCGGCGGACTTGCTCCCAATACCCTTTACCACTATAGACTGGTTGCCACCAATGATGTTGGAACCACATATGGAGCAGACCAGACATTTGAAACCCTTCCCGGGCCGCCACCTACAGTTGAAACTGGTGCAGCCGGTTCCATAACCCAGGCAACAGCAGTACTGCTCGGCACGGTGAATCCCAACGGGAGCACCACTACATACTATTTTGAATATGGCGAAACTGAAAGTTATGGTACTAAGACATCCAGCATAGATGCAGGCTCTGGAGTGGACACTGTGGGTGCGGATTATATGATCACCGGACTGCAGCCCGACACAACCTACAATTTTCGAGTGGTGGCAACCAACAGTGGGGGTACAACCGAAGGTGGGAATACTACCTTTAAAACCGTTGCACTTTCCCCGGTTGTAGTTACAAACGAGGCTACTGATATTGAAAAAGAATCTGCCACATTAAATGGAACTGTAAATCCCAATGGTGGAAGCACTGATTACTGGTTTGTATATGGTTTAGATGCCAGTTATGGTTCTATATCCGGGGATCAAGATGCAGGTTCAGGAACAAGCCCTGTGCCTGCATTTATTACAGTGAACAATCTTCTTGTCGACACCACTTACCACTATAGATTGGTGGCAGTAAATGAAGGCGGAACCGCATATGGGGGAGATATGACATTTATAACAGCTTCCTGGCCTCCACCAGATGTTACCACGGAAGAGGCAACTAACATAAATCAGACAACGGCTGTGCTGAATGGTCTGGTAGATCCAAACGGAACCAGTACAACATACTTTTTTCAGTATGGCTTGACTGCCAGTTATGGTTCTGCAACAGGCATTGGAAACGCAGGGGATGGAGATGGAGATAAGCAGATAGGAATGCCTGTTTCAGGACTTCAACCTGACACAATTTACCATTACCGAGTGGTGGCAACCAACGATGGCGGTACAATCGAAGGTGATAATCAGACCTTTAAAACCGCAGCACCTCCCCCGGTTGTAAAGACAAACGAGGCCACTGATGTTGAAAAAATATCTGCCACATTAAACGGAACTATAAATCCCAATGGTGAAGGCACTGAATATTGGTTTGAATATGGATTAACACCCGGTTATGGCTCAGCAACCAGCCTTTCAAGCGCTGGTTCCGGAACCTCAGATATCTTGGTCAGTACAGGTATAGACCTTGAGCCCAATAAGAGTTATCACTACAGAGTTGCTGCTATGAGTAACGGCTTGACCACCTATGGTCAGGACATGACAATTAAAAGTCTCTTTAATGATTTAGGACTTTACGGCGGACAGATCAATGATATTGCTGTTGATCCAGTTACACCCGGCAAAATATTTATCGCTACTTATATGGGCGACGGTCTTTTTGTCTCCCATAATGGAGGAGAGAGCTGGTCACCTGTTCTGACCGGGTCTGAGGGTAGCGAACTGGATGGCATTGCCACTTTCAGAAATACAGATGTCCAGGACATTGAAATTGCCCCTGCCAATCACAACGTGATCTGGGTGGCACACGATGATTCTCTTGAATTCAGTATGGATGGCGGTCAAACATGGTCGCACATCAGCTATGATGTTATGCAGCGGAACTGTTCGAACTGCGGGGAAGAGGATGTTGATCCTAGATTTTTTAAGACAATTGCTATTCACCCTTACGATCCAATAACTGTATACGCAGGTACCACTGGCTCCAGACCAGAACAAAACCACACAGACGGGGCAATTTTTAAATCAATTGATGGTGGAGAGTCGTGGGAGAAACAGAATCAGGGGGGTGATCTGGATTACACAGTACAGGACCTAATTGTTGACCCGGAAAATCCTGATATTGTCTGGGCAATCACAGATTCATGTGGTGAAGCAGGCTATGATAGATACGGAAGCATCTACAGAAGTGCAGATGGAGGGGAGGCTATGACCAAGCTGCACTCCTTATCCTTAAACAGCCAAAATCCTGATGGAAAAAATATGATGTTTGAAGCAGTAGCACATCCAAGTGATCAAAACATTATTTTTATTGCATCCTATAACGGTCTTATCAAATATACCTATAATGCAGATGGGACTGATGACGTTGACATAATTGGACCGTCTGGAGCAGATAACGTGGTTGCTCTCGCAGTCTCCAAAGAAAATCCTGACCTTTTATGGATTTCACATGGAAATGGAGAGATAAGCATGAGCGAAGATGGCGGTGGAAATTGGAATTTCTATGCAACCAATAAAAAAATTGCTATTCTTGCCTTTGATCCTTTTCATTCTGGCAAGAGGATAATGTATGCCGGTGATGAAAACGGTTTTTATGAAGTAATCAGAGATGATATAAATGATCTTGTTGAGGTAGTCCCCCAAATTGAGGGTATCACTGCAATCTCTGTTAATGATATTGCTGTGGATCCAAGTGATCAAACACATGTGATATTTGCCACAAATGCTGGTGTGTATGAAAAATGGGGAGACGATGACTGGATACAAACATCAGAACTGCCCGGCACAACAGCATTTTGTGTGGCGTTTGATCCATCTGACACAACAGGAGCAACATATTATGCCGGAATCAAAGGAAATCTTGCTAAAACCTCAGACAGTGGATCAAGTTGGATTGAAAAGAGTATATCTGAAAATAATTTTGTCAGTGATATTGCTGTTGACACTAATGGAGCTATTGTTTTTGCAGCCTCCAGTGGTATGAACGGCGGAGGCGGTGCAATCTATAAAAGCCAGGACTCCGGAGCAAGTTTAATTCAGGCTTATTCCAACACTGATTTTGGCTTTAACACGGTTGTGATTGATCCCAATGATCCCAGCAGGATCTACGCCGGAGGTGGTAATGCCACAGGCCTAAAGGTTCTGGGGAATTTATATCAAAGTGATAACACCGGGGATACCTGGAGTATCACAGGTCTTACTGATGTCATTGTCAATACTCTGCTCATAGATCCGGATGATTCTTCTGTTATTTATGCAGGATGCGGCTATAAGAATGGAACAGACATCCCGCTATTCAAAACAGGTGATTATGGAGCAAACTGGGTGAGAGCATATCAAGGGATTCCTGGAGAACCCAATTATTATGCTATCCTGGGAGAAAATGGAAATAATATTTCCCTGCTTGGGCAGCAGGATATGACACTGGTACTAAATTCAACAGACATGTCTATTTTTCATTTTGACGGTAATACCTGGGAAACAATACGCAAATATGTCAAATATAAATCAAACGATATGTTCAGTTTTTCAGAGAAAATTTACATTGTTGGGAATTCCGGTTCTATTTACAGCGACAATAATATATTTGATTTTTTACTGCTAATGACCAATCCTCAAGCAGAGAAGGAGGATCTTAACTCAGTGTGGGGGAGTGAAACCGGAGGTCTCTATGCTGTGGGAAATCGCGGAACCATACTCAAATATAGTGGCGTTGAGTGGGAAATAATCACCAGCGGATGTTCAACTGATCTTTTCGGAATCTGGGGCTCTGCGATTGAAAATGATGTATATGCAGTGGGATCTCTTGGCAAGATACTTCATCTGGAAAACGGTGAGTGGACAAATATGCCAAATGGTGTAAAAAAACGTCTCGAAGATGTATGGGGCACAAATGACGGGGCCAATATTTATGCTGTAGGTAACTCATGGTGGGATGAAGAGGCCGGCTCTTTCCGATTTACTATCATCCATTATGATAAAACTGCTGGTTACTGGTCTAAAATGGAGACACCTGTTACCAGGTGCAAAAAACTCAGAGCTATCTGGGGAAGCTCAAATACAGATATCTATGCTGTGGGTGACAACGGGGTAATTCTGCACTATGATGGTTCATCCTGGTCTCAAATTGAAATACCCGGTGATCTTGAAATGCGCCTTTATGATGTATGGGGGAGTTCTTTGGATAATGTTTACGCAGTTGGCCAGTATGGAACTATTATTCATTATAATGGTATTGAATGGTCAATTAACCCCCCTGCAGAAGGTATAAACTATGGTGCCAATTCTGTCATAGACCTAAAATTCAAGATCAGCAATACAGGCACACAGGATGATCCACAGGTAGAACGCAGTGTCTATGCTGCCACGCGGCAACAGGGGTTGTTTGCATCCCCGAATCAGGGTGAGAACTGGCTGAGAATAGCTCTTCCTGACAATCCTGTACGTAGTTTTGCAACCGGCAATGGCTTAAATTTTCAAATTATACTTGGTTCTTATGCAAGCCTTGAGGGGAGCACAGGAATGCCGTGGATGTACGGCCATGCCTATGACATGGCAAATGGTAGTGACTTTCCTGTTGGTGACGTAAAAATTACCACTGCATCAGGAGGAAAAACTTTCAGTCATCCCGATACCGGTATATACTCACTGTGGCTTCAGCCCGGGGATTACACAGTATCTACACTGTTGGCAGGATATATACCAGAATCTACAGCTACAAATGAAGTTCATTTAAGTGGAGACAATGCAACCCGGGTGGATATGGCAATGGAAAGAATGGTAATATGCCTGTGTGATATGAATATTGATGGGACAGTTGATAATCATGATCTATCGTTTTTTGCAGGAATATTTGGAACTGTAAAGGGCGATGGTAATTACAATGCTGCAATGGATGTTGATGATAATGATGTTATTGATGGAAATGATCTGAATATAATTTCACAAGAGCTTGGTCGAAGTGATTGTCCTTTCTAACAAGCAGGAAAGTATCACTTTCCGAAAAGAGGAAAAATGAGACAGCAATACATTTATATGATAATTTTTCTTATGT
>JAOZRI010000554.1 GCA_029940235.1 Desulfobacula sp.
CATGATTCAATCATGTGCCACAACAAAAAAAACAGTTATGCGGCAAGACCCTTTAATCGGCAGGATAATCAATGCTAACACAGGCCAGACCATTGATTTTAACTCTTTAATAAAACAGATAAATTCTTATGATGTGATTTATCTTTCTGAAAAACATGACAATCTAGAACACCACAAAATTCAGCAGAAGATTATTCAAGGACTGATTGAAACTGGTCTGCAGCCAAGTATCGGGTTTGAATTTTTCTCCATGGTCAGTACACCTGATCTGCTCAATTTTATTGATGCAGGCAAGGTTGACCACGCAAAAAAAATAGAAAATATAATAGAAGCTGATTTAAGAAGAAAACTTGACTGGAACAGTCAATCCGATGAAATGTGGAAATACTATTTTGATCTTTTAAGCATTGCCCAGGAAAAAAACCTTAAGGTTGCAGGAATTGACCTTTCAAACACTTTGAAAAAAAGAATTACACGCAAGGGTATTAATGGCATCTCTTCCATTGAAAAAGAGATGGTTTTTGAAACTTTCTTGTCTAATAAAGAGTATAAAGATTATATGTATTCCATATTTAAAGCTGTTCACTGCGGTATGGGAAACGAGAAGATGCAGTCAAAATTATATGATTCATGGGTGGCAAGAAATGATAAAATGGCATTGTCCATTACTCAACTTGTCAAACACAGCAATGGACCTGTTATTATTATAATTGGGGGAGGGCATACAGAATATGGCCTTGGAGTAATCAACAGGGTTAAAGCCATTGATAAAAGCATTACCCAGGTCAATATATCTTTGCAGGAGATCAGTGTAAATCCATCGGATTTATCACAGTATCTTGAACCCCTTGATCTAACGGGTTTTAAACCAGTTATACCGGCAGACTTTATCTATTTTACACAGAGAGTCTCCTATGAAGATCCTTGCAGGGAATTTGAAAAATCCTTGCAAAGGATGAAAAGCCATAAACTAAATTGAGAAGATAAACCATGAGTTTAATTTTCAGCCTTAAAAATATTTCAAAAACCTATGGTGATGATACACTTTTCCATGATCTTTCCATTGATTTTAAATTAAATGAGCAGCTTGGACTCATTGGAATGAATGGTTCCGGCAAATCAACACTGTTAAAACTCATTGCCAGAGAGATTGAGCCGGATGAAGGCCAGATAGTTGGAAAAACAGGATTGAGATTTATTTATCTTCCCCAGCAGGACAGCCTTGATCCTGAAAAAACAGTACAGCAAATTCTATATGACAGTATCAGTGACAAGCTGTTTGATGAAAGGCAGTGCCATAAAATTGTTCAGACATCCCTTGGCAAAGGCGGGTTTAAAGACCCTGATATATTGTCAAAGACTTTGTCAGGAGGGTGGAAAAAGAGACTTGCCATAACAAGGGCTCTCTGCTGCAAACCTGATATCCTTTTACTGGATGAACCAACCAACCATCTTGATATCAATGGTATCCTGTGGCTGGAAGAACTTTTAAAAAAGCCTGGGTTCTCTTTTATTGTTGTAAGCCATGATCGTACGTTCTTAGAAAATATCTGTTTTAATGTCATGGAGATCGGCAGATATTATCCCAGGGGGTTCTTTAAAATTCAGGGTCAATATAAAAAATTTGACAAAGAGAGAAAAAAAGTTCTAC
>JAOZRI010000150.1 GCA_029940235.1 Desulfobacula sp.
CCACAAAAATATTTTGTTGAAAAAATAGGCAAAGAAAAAGTTAAGGTTGATATTCTTATAAAACCGGGTAAAAGCCCTGCTACATATGCACCAACACCAGCCCAGATACAAAAACTCTGGATGTCTGATATCTATTTTAAAATAGGATTACCCTTTGAAAATGGTGTTTTATCCAAGATAGCATCAGTGGATAAAACTAAAATTATAGATATAAATCAAAATGTTATTATGCGAAATATCGCAGGCCACACACATTCTGAAAAATCAGATCATCACCACCATGCGACAGGCAAAGACCCCCATACATGGATGGCACCTATGATTGTAAAAGGGCAAGCAAAAACAATTTTTCAAAGTCTTGCCAAATTTGACCCTGGTAACAAAGCTGAATATAAAAACAATTATCTTGCGTTTATTAATGAACTTGATATTCTTGATAAGCATTTACACTACATACTAAAAGAGTTGAAAGGAAAAACTTTATTTGTATTCCATCCTTTTCTGGGATATTTTACCGATGCATACGGCTTAAAACAGATTGCAATTGAAACCATGGGAAAAGCCCCAAAAGGAAAAGAATTGTCCAGAATCATCAAACTTGCAAAAAAGCAAAAAATTAAAACGATTTTTGTCCAACCCCAGTTTGACACAAATGCTGCAAAAAAAATTGCATTAGTTATTAATGGCAATGTGATATCCATTGATCCCCTTGCATATGATTATCTTGAAAATATGGAAAAGATTGGACAAACTATTTTCAAAGAATTAAAAGGTCAATAATTATGCTTGAAAACACTGAAATCATACTGGATAATATCTCATTTGCCTACAAGCAGCGCAATATCCTGGAAAACGTAAATCTTGAAATTCAAAAGGGTGAATTTGCAAGCATTGTCGGTCCCAATGGAGGAGGAAAAACAACCCTTCTTAAATTAATTCTCGGTTTGATAAAACCAGACAGGGGAAAAATCCGCATATTTAATAAAAGCCCTGATAAGGTAAGGAACAAAATCGGATACATGCCCCAATATGCTCACCTTGATATGAATTTTCCCGCCAGTGTCATGGATGTTGTCCTTATGGGAAGACTTAATAAAAAAAATCTATGGTTTTCAAGAAAAGACAGGGCAAAGGCTATGGAATCCATTGAGCAGATAGGAATGACAAGCTTTACAACAACAGGATTCAATGAGCTCTCTGGAGGGCAAAAACAGCGGATACTTATTGCCAGAGCCCTGTGCAGCAGTCCAGACATTCTTTTACTGGATGAGCCCACTGCCAATGTGGATTCAAAAACAGAAGAGAACCTGCTTTCCATTTTAAAAAAGCTAAATAAAAAGATTACCATTCTACTGGTCTCCCACGATCTCGGCTTTGTTTCAAAATATGTCAAAAGCGTTATCTGTGTAAATCTTAATGTTGTTATTCACCCCACAACCCTGGTTAATGGAGAGCTCATTAAAAACATTTATCGTGGTGACCTTAAAATGGTACGTCATGACCACAGGTGCAGTGATGAAGGACATTCACATGATTGAGCTCTTCAATGCAATCCTTGACCCTGATAACATGTTTTTAAGATATGCTTTTATAATGGGCGGTCTTGCCTCAATTAGTTTTGGTATCATTGGAACCTTTGTCACCATTAAAAGAATTGGATATCTTGCCGGAGCAATTTCACACTGTGTATTCGGAGGCATTGGACTTGCTCTCTTCCTCCAGGTTAAAGTTGGGCTTGCATGGTTTGACCCAATTCTCGGTGCTGTCTTAGCTGCTGTGGTTGCAGCTGTAATGGTCGGGTTAGTTTCTCTTCATGCAAAAGAGCGGGAAGACACTATAATCGGCACCCTCTGGGCAATGGGTATGGCTTCTGGAATCCTTCTCATTGACATGACACCTGGATATTTCAATCTTGCCTCTTATCTATTTGGTGATATCCTGCTGATTTCAGGCAAGGACCTTTTATATGTTGCAAGCCTTGATATTCTGGTACTTGGCATTTTTATTCTGTTTTTCAATAGATTTTTTGGTGTCTGTTTTGATGATGAATTTACATCTTTAAGGGGTATCAATACTACATTTTTTTACCTTTTACTTCTTATTTTAACTGCTCTTACAATAGTTCTGCTTGTGAGAATAGTTGGTATTGTTCTGGTAATTGCTCTATTAACCATTCCACCGGCCATTGCATCTTTTTATGCAAAAAGATTGTGGCAGATGATGGTCTATTCAGTTTTATTATGTCTCTTTTTTACATGGACAGGTCTTGGTGTAAGCTATGCATCGGGTCTTTCCAGCGGCCCCACCATCATTGTTATAAGCGGCACAGCCTATCTTATTATGCTTATTATTCACAGGTTTATAAAATAATTAAGGTCAGAATCTGATCAAGATGCAGTTACTTTCATATATTTTTTTATTTGCATAATTTCCAGGATATTTTATAATACACAATATGAAAATACTTCTTATTATAATATCAAGTTATATTCTTTACTTGAGTATATTGTTTATCTCCCAGAGAAAAATGCTGTTTCCTGCCTATATGATTGACGTACCGAAATATGCTGGAGACTCAATTAAAAGCCTTGAACAAAACTGGATAGAGATGGAAGATGGCCCTGTTGAAACATGGTTTCTCCCATCTCAAAAAGAGAGTGATAACACTGCTGAAAACACAAAATCTCCTGTAATAATCTTTGCCCATGGAAATGGTGAGCTGATCGATTTCTGGGCAGATGAATTCTTATACTTTGCAAAACAGGGGATATCTGTCCTTCTTGTGGAATACCCGGGATATGGACGATCCAAAGGATCTCCCACCCAGAAATCAATAACCCAGACATTTGTCAAAGCCTATGACCTGATTGCAAAACGAGATGATATTGACCCTGATAAAATTGTATTTCTTGGAAGATCCATAGGAGGAGGAGCTGTCTGCTCCCTTGCCAGGGAACGGAAACCTGCTGCAATAATCCTGATGTCAGCCTTTATTAATACAAAAGCTTTTGCCAGTAAATATCTTGCACCTGGCGCTCTTATCCGCGACCCTTTTGACAATCTCAAAGTAATGGAGCAATTTAATGGGCCTGCACTTATAATTCATGGCAGACATGATGAACTCATACCCTACGATCACGGTCTCAAACTGCATCAAGCATGTAAGAACTCAAAACTTATAACCTATGATTGCGGACATAATGACTGCCCCCCAAGCCTGGATACATTTATCAATGATGTAAAAATCTTTTTAAAAGAATCTGGTATCTAAGCTGTTAAGCCACAAACCACAAGCCAGAACAGATCACATCAGGTAAAAAATATAGGCATTTATTTGCAATAAGTATTGCATTGATTTGTCTTATGTAATACTACATTTTTAAGTATAATCTTTAAATTTATTAAATTTGGAATTAATTTTATGTGTCTTGCTGTACCATCAAAAATAATAGAGATAAATGATTCCATGGCAAAAGTGGATGTGGACGGAGTTGTAAGAGAGACCAGTATCATGCTTATTGATGATGTCCAAATTGGTGATTATGTGATTGTCCATGCAGGCTTTGCCATTAACAAGCTTGATGAAAAGGCAGCTCTGCAGACCATTGAAGACATGCGCAATATTCTGGCGGCTGATACAGGGCCAAATTGATCGTTGCCCCGGCCATGAAACATGGAAGATAATGTTGCTGCAAAACAGCTTGAAATCAATGGATTAGTCCAGGGTGTCGGTTTCAGACCCTTTTTATTTACTCTTGCAAAACAATATGACCTGACCGGTGAAGTTTCCAATACAGCCGGCGGTGTGCTTGCCATAATAGAAGGATCTGAAAGCAGACTTGAACAATTTATTCAAAATATTGAAAAAAAACAGCCTGCTCTATCCAATGTGACAGGCATTGTCTCAAAACAGATCCCTGTAACAGGTTTTAAAACTTTTCAGATCATTCAAAGTACATCATCACATAAAAGTAACACCTTGATCTCACCCGATGTCAGCATTTGTGATGACTGTCTTTGTGAGATGCAAGATCCTGATAATAGAAGGTTTGAATACCCTTTTATCAATTGCACCAATTGCGGTCCAAGATTTACTATTATCAAAGATATTCCCTATGACCGGCCAAAGACATCCATGAAAGCCTTTAAAATGTGTCCTGAATGTCAAAAAGAGTATGATGATCCAATGGACAGACGCTTCCATGCCCAGCCCAATGCATGTCCTGTGTGTGGGCCACAGGTTTTTTTAACAGACAGCAAGGGCTGCAAAATTGATTTATCCCCCAAAGATGCCCTTAAAAAAGCTGCTGATCTTCTGAAGCAAGGTAAAATACTGGCAATTAAAGGGTTAGGCGGATTTCATCTTGCTGTTGATGCCTGCAACAATAAAGCCGTGGAGATGCTTAGAAAACGAAAACTGCGGCCCCACAAACCTTTTGCTTTAATGGCTCAATCAACTTCAAGCCTGTTTAACCATGTGCATGTGTCAAAAAAAGAGCAAAAGATTCTTCATTCATTCCATCGGCCCATTGTTCTTTTGGACAAAAACAATGTCACAGGCAATACCGGACTTTCACCAGCCCTTGCACCATTTAATACATGCCTTGGGGTGATGCTGCCCTATACACCCCTGCACTATCTTTTATTGGAAAAAGGACCTGATATTCTTGTTATGACTTCTGGAAACCGCCCGGGAGAACCACTATCCATTGATAATGGAGATGCTTTAGATGCTTTTTCCCATATTGCTGACTTTTTTCTCTTCCATAACAGGGATATCTATTTTCGGGCTGATGATTCCATTGTCAGGGTACAGGCGGGGCATTCAAGATTTATCAGGCGCTCCCGTGGATATGCTCCCCTGCCCCTGGATCTTGATCTGATATTTGAGAAAGACCTGCCTTCTATATTAGGATGTGGTGCAGAGATGAAAAGCACCATCAGCCTGACAAAACAATCCTCTATCTTTTTAAGTCAGCATATTGGAGAGATGAACAATCAAAAAGTTAATGTTTTCTATAATAAAAGCATTGATCATCTAAAAAAAATATTAGATGTTGAACCTGAAATAATTGCCCATGATATGCATCCTTTATATATGAGCACCCAATATGCAAAAACCCTTGCCAGGACAGGAAAAAAGTGTTTTGCTGTCCAGCATCACCATGCCCATGCTGTCTCCTGTATGGCTGAAAACAATTTAAAAAGTAAGGTTATTGCAATAACCCTTGACGGTACTGGATATGGAACAGATGGCAATATCTGGGGTGGTGAAATCTTACTTTGTACACATAAAAATTTTATTAGAAAAGCAAATCTTTCCTATCTGCCCATGCCAGGTGGAGATAAAGCTATTCTTGAACCATGGCGCATGGCAGCTTCTGTGTTATTCAAAACCTTTGGCAAAGATTTTTTAGATCTTGATCTCCAGTATATAAAAGAGATGGACAGTCAAAAACTTGGCATTATTGTTCAGATGATACAAAAAAAGATAAACTCACCTTTAACTTCCAGTGCAGGAAGACTTTTTGATGCAGTCTCCTCACTTTTATGCCTGCGCCATGTAATCTCCCATGAAAGCCAGGCTGCAATGGAGCTTGAAGCTGTGGCAACAAAACTATGTATCAATACAATCGCAGGTAGCAACCATAATTCAGATAGTGGTGCAAATGCAAAAATAAAACATGGAGACAAACTTAAATATGATCAAACATCTTATACTTTCTCTATTTTAGAACAACAAAACACCAGCAGCAATATTTTGAATTCGGGAAAATATTTTGAAATTGACCTCATGCCCTCTATCCGTGAAATAGTTGATGATCTTATAAGCAGAGCTTTTAATCAGAATAAAATTTCCAAAAATCTAATCAGCAAGAGATTTCATCAAACACTGATCACAGCTTTTGCTGATACGGCCAGAATAATAGCCCTGGAAACTTCCATTGACACAGTAGTACTCTCCGGCGGAGTCTTTAACAATAATCTTATTTTAAC
>JAOZRI010000555.1 GCA_029940235.1 Desulfobacula sp.
TGGGAAATTCCAGATTCATGGAGACTTCGCCTGTTTCATGGATATCTGCTGCATAAAGGAACATCTGCCATGTTATCAAACCAAACAAAATAAGGGTCAGACTGCGGGTGAACAGATCAATTATCAACTGAGTTTTGTTTGAAAGCAGTCTGACAAGAATTTCTACTCCAACATGTCCATCAACTTTATAAGTATAAGGTAATGCAGCTGCAACCACAATGGTTGCCATGAAACCAACAAGCTCTACAGAGCCGAATATGGGATGCTTGAAAAAACGACCGATTACATCAACAACAGTCAATAGCATCATACATGTTAAGGCTGTGGCACCAATGATTTTCAGCAGATTGGAAAATTTATCCAAGGCTTTGAAGATCATATTCATAATAAATCCTTATTTAGGTGTATGGTATGCGATGTGAGGCATAAGGAGAGAACAATAATCCCTCCTCACACCTCATTACTCAATACTTTTACCTAATTTACATCTTTGATTTGATGAAATCCACGACTGCTTTTCCATCAACGCCTTTTTTACCGGCTTTTTTAATATAATCTTCAAATACAGGAGCAACCGCTGCTTCCCATTTTTTAGATTCTTCATCTGAAAGACTGGTTATTTTGCCTCCTTTTGCAACAAAAAATTCAAGGCCTGCTTTATCAGATGCATCCCATGCTTCGCCATGTTTGATAGCCCACTCTGAATTGATAGCATTAATGGCTTTTTGTGCAGCAGGTGATAATTTATTCCATTTGGCTTTATTCATGAAAACAGCAAATGTAGTGGTGTGGGCAACTGAATAATTTTCAGTCAAAAAATGAACAACCTCACCAAGCTTCCAGCCTTTATTTGCTTCAACAGGGTGAGCAGAGCCATCAACGACACCTTTTTGCAACATCTGATAAGCTTCTCGCATGCTTTTTCCTACAGGAGAAGCACCAAGAGCAGCCACAACCTTTCCGCTTGTACCTGTTCCTCTGATTTTCAAGCCTTTAAGATCTGCCATGGAAGAGACTGCTTTATCACGGGTATGGATAAGCCCTGGGCCATGACCATGGAGGAACATAATTTTTGAATCATTAAACTCTTTGGGTTGAAATTTATTTAACACAGCATTGGCAACAGCTGTTGCCTGGACACCACTTTTATAACCCATGGGCAAATCAATGGCAGATGCTACTGGAAACCGTCCTCTGGAATATGCAAGGACTGTCATTCCAATATCTGCCAGACCCTGAACAACACCATCATAGGTCTGGGGTGCTTTTGTCAGAGTGCCTGCAGGAAAATATTTAATAGTGACTTCACCATTTGTTCTTTTCTCTACCTCTTTACACCAGCTTTCTGCAAGCTGACTTTGAATATGTGTTGGCGGGAAAAAGTTTGCATAGGTAAGTTGGGTTTTGGCTGCTACATTAAAAGCAGACAGCGCACTAATACAAAAAATCAAAAATACTACAATTGTAAGTCTTTTCATCAAAAACGATCTCCTAATATTTAAGTTAGTATTCCATTACATTATAACTATAAATCAGCTATATTATGGATATATATATTGAAAATCAAGAAAGAATGTCAAGAAAATTTTGTTTTATAAAGAAAATAAATGGTTGACATATAGCTGTAATATAACTATAAAATATCTAAGT
>JAOZRI010000151.1:0-3697 GCA_029940235.1 Desulfobacula sp.
TTAATTATGATAAGAGTGGCATCATCCTGGGATTTTGCCTTTCCAAGGAATTGATTTAATTGAGCCATGGCTGATTGTAATATCTCCTGGGAAGAAAGATGTGCATTGTGCTGGATAATACTGCACAGACGTTTTTTTCCAAATCTTTCACCTTGTAAATTTTGAGCTTCCCATATACCGTCTGTATAGAGAAAGACAATTTGCCCCTGTAATATTTCAAAGAGTTCATTCTCCTTATACTGATAGGAGTCATCAATACCAAGGGCAATACCTTCTCCTTTCAGCTCAATGAAATTCTTTGTTGACATATCATAGAGCATTGCAGGATCATGTCCTGCCCTGACCCATTTAATACACTTTTTTTCAGTATTTATTTCAACACAGAAAAGGGTCATGAAATTACCTGAATCTTTTACATCTTCGCATAAATGGCCATTGACATCTGTTATGGCCCGGGCAAGGCTTCCAGGCAGGGAGGATCGCTGGCGGAAAAGCGCCCTTGATGTTGCCATGAGAAGCGCTGAAGATACTCCATGCCCTGATACATCACCAAGGACAACTCTGATACGGTCTTTTTTATCATTTTCAGGCAGAAGATAGTCATAATAATCTCCACCGGTTTCATCACAGTATATACTGGTTCCGGCAATATCAAGTCCATGAATTTCAGGATTTTCTTTTGGCAGAAGGTTTTGCTGAATCTGGCCTGCAAGATCTAAGGATTGCTGCAAAATTTTTTTCTCCTGAAGCCCACGGGTCATCTCATTAACCACTTCTCCTGCATATCCGATTTCATCATTGGACATGATTTGAAGTTTTGTATCAAAACTTCCTTTTCTTACCTTTTGAAGTACTTTAACCAGATCATTGATAGGATCAACAAGATTATTGCTTAACAGGCGGTTTAATTCTTTGGAAAAAAAAATAGTATAAACAAAAAGTATCAGGGTAAAAATAATAATACCGCGGCCATACTCAACAGCAGACACTGTTTTCGTTTCAAATTCCCATTGAAGTGTCAGGAGTGTGACCAGTAAAATTGTCATGGGAATTATAGCTCCAAGTCTGTTGATCAGCATAATCCGTTTTGAAATGGTTATTTTTTTTGTGCCTTTTAATTTGCTTAACTGGCCTTTTGGGAAAAAAAATGGGATTAATTGTTTGCGCGAGATTGCCTCTATCCTCTGTGATGCAATGGCAGAAGCAATCAATCCTACCATGCTGGCCCTTGCTGTAAGAACAATGGCAGTATGGGGATCGATGAATCCTGCCAGGATAGTTGACAACCCCAAAAAACATGAGATAAAAATCCACATCAGTATAAAAACCGGTATGAAAATAAATTGCAGATTTAAAAGTCTTTTCTGTGCTTTTTCAACTATTTCAACTTCGGGTTGAACACCTTGCTGTAGAACATGCAAACAATTGGATACAGGTTTGAGCATCTGTCTGATCATGACAATAACAGAAGAATACGAGACACCAAGAACTACAATCAATCTTGGAAGGAAATATGAAATAAGAATTCCCCATGACATGGGACGGTTGTAGCCAAGAATACGATCCTGGATAAAATCAAGGGGAGTAAAAAAATTAAGGGTTGCAACAATTAGAACCCCAATGGTTGTTGCTACAATCCCAACCACATAATAAGGCTTTAATGTTATTTCAGATACATCGGTTTTTGATGCATTAATATCTGAATCCATACAGTTTATATCTCTCCTTTTTTGTAACATCTATTTATCAAAATAACTATTTACTGCCGCAAAAAAAGTCAAGATAAAAAGGATAAATCAAATCAAGGATGTTGGCATTGTTCAATTGTTCTGATATAGCTTGTTGTAATTATTGATTGTAAACACATTAAAATTTTGGAGTGAAGTATCGCATATATTAATAAAAATATCCTTACAGCTGTTGTGGCAGCAGAAAATGGTGAGATCTTTGAGCTTGAGGGTTATGGTGCAGCTGGCATGTCTGCCCAGACACCTTATGTATTGACAAAAAAGAAAACCATTGCCATGCCCCATGGCAGTGAGCTTATGATGCTGCCCCAGAGAAAACCCCTTGTTTATAATATTGCCAGAGCTAAATTTGAAATTATTGAAAATAATCCATTTGCACCAAAAGAGAAAATTTTCCCTGTTGCTGTGTTTAACTCTCCCGGGTATGTAAACCAACACTCCTGTGCCTATGATGATAAGGGTATAAAAAATTTTCTACCTCTGTTTTCCTATGGAGCAACAGGCTTTGGAAAAAACAATTTTCGATCTTCTGCCACTCTTGTGGATAGGGAACCACGCCAGGATTTAAGACAGATGCCACAACAAGGTATTGTTAAAGGTGTAAACAGGATGCAAAAAAATTATCCTGATAACCGTCTCATACGTCATCTTGAAACCTGTGCCCTTGAATATGGCTGTCCTGCCGGGAAAAACTTTTTCCTTCAAAGATATGAAGCCCCTCTTCCCACATCAACAATTTGCAATGCCAACTGCCTTGGGTGCATATCACTGCAAACCAAGGATAATCTGTGTGCCTGCCAGGATAGGATAAGTTTTATGCCAACTGCCCAGGAGATTGCCCAGGTTTGCCTTGAACATATTTCCCATGTGAAAAATAGTGTTGTCAGTTTTGGGCAAGGGTGTGAAGGAGAACCTTTAACTGCCTTTAAAGTGATAGAACCGGCCATAAAAAATATCCGGCAGCAGACAGATAAAGGCACAATTAATTTAAATACAAATGCAAGCCTCCCCCAATATGTTGAAAAATTATGCAGGGCAGGTCTTGATTCCATGAGGGTGAGCCTGAATTCTGTTAGGAAAAACTGTTACAATGCATATTTTCGCCCCAGATCATATCAATTTTCAGATGTGTTAAAAAGTATTGAAACAGCAAAATTTCATGGAAAATTCGTTGCAATCAATTACCTTAACTGCCCAGGTTTTACAGATTCAAAAAATGAATTTAAAGCATTAAAGCAGTTTATCAATCAATATAAGATCGATATGATTCAATGGCGCAATCTTAATTTTGATCCAAAAAAATATTGTGAGATGATGTCAAAAGTTGAAGATTTTAGCAAACCTCTGGGAATGGGCACCATAATCGAGCAATTAAAACACCTCTACCCAGAATTAATGCATGGTTATTTTAATCCGCCTAAAAGGAAATTTCATAACAATTTATAACAATTTTATAACAGTATGAGACGAGGCCTTTGAAAAAACAGTAAGGACATATCATGGCAGATAAAAAAATTATAATTATTGATGAAACATTAAGAGAAGGTATGCAATACAGAGGATTAATGTTTTCCCTTGGACAGCGTTTAAAAATTTTGAAATTCCAGGAACAACTTGGAATAGATATCTGCCAGGCAGGTTACCCTCCTGCCCATGCCAAAGAGGCTGAAATCATAAAAGAACTTTGTATCCATGCAGACAGACAAAAATACACAATTCGTATTGCAGCCATGGGTATGGCAACTGTTCACAATGCAGATATTTTACTTGCCACCGGCATTAATGATTTCCATTTCCATGTATATATTAAAAAAAATATAACCCAAGATAAACTTGATAAAACTCTTAAAAATCTTTTAACCACCATTGAATATATCAGAAAAAACAACCCCAAAGCTGTTATATCCATAGCTATGCTGGATATTGGCAGAGCAGATGATGATATCCTT
>JAOZRI010000151.1:3797-5980 GCA_029940235.1 Desulfobacula sp.
AACACTGAAGATATTGATACTTTTAAAGCTTACTATAAATATATAGATTCCATAATATTTGAACAAACAGGAGAGAATCTGTTAAACACCAACACGCCTGTTTTTGGAGATGCTGTAAAAACCCATGTGGCAGGAACCCATGCCGATGGTAAATTTGGCATTGCTTTAGAAGAACAATTCTTTTTAAATGTTTTATGCGGCAGACAGCTTGTTAAAAAATATCTTAAAGCTCATAAAATCTCTTATTCAGAAGATATGCTTGATGATCTTACCATGAATATCAAAACAAAAAGTTTGCAGGTAAATCGCTGCCTTACTGATATAGATATAAAACTCATGATTGATTCATTATAAAACGTTCTTCCTCTATGGTTTCAAGTTTGGTTCCCACTGTAACATGATCAGGATAGGTCATTGGGATTTTATATCTGCATTGAGTGGATGCCAGCATAGAACCAAATAGAATACGCTTTTGTAATCAATACTATTGAACTTTACGCCCTTCACTGGTATTTATAAGTACTTAATTTTAATTAATGCCTGTTTATAGGGTTAATCAGATCCTGTAAACCGGGTAAACAAGGAGGGGAAAATGCTGCCAGAATTTTATCAATTTCAACATCCCACTAAAATGATATACGGTGAAGGCCTTGCATCTGATTTTTCACATGAACTGGAATCTTTAAATGCAAAAAAATATTTTATGGTATCTGATCAGGTCATCAACGATCTTGGACTGCTCGATGAAATAAAAAAGGGGATGGAGCAGGGAGGGTGTACCATTACCGGTCTGTTTCTCGATGTGCCCCAGGATGCTTCTATTGAAGCTGTGGAAGCAATCAGCAGACAGGCTGTTGCAAGCGGTGCTCAAGGGTTGATTGCTGTTGGTGGCGGAAGTGTTATTGATGCAGCCAAGGCAGCCAATTTTACATTTTCACATGGCGGAGATCTGATTGAGGATTATTCCGGGGCAGGAACTCTTACCGAGCCTTTGAAACCCTTTGTCGTGATTCCCACAACTGCCGGGACCGGAAGTGAATGCACACTTGTGGCTGTTATTTATGATGTTGAAAATAAAATGAAAATGGTCTTTTCCGATGGATATCTTCTTCCGGACATTGCTGTTCTGGATCCGATTATGACCAAATCTCTGCCTCCAAAGTTGACCGCTTCCACAGGTATGGATGTATTGACCCATGCGGTTGAGTCCTATGTTGGGGTTGATACATCTCCACATTCCGAGGCGCTTGCAGTTGCTGCTATTGAGCTTGTTTTTAACAATCTTGTCCAGGCCACTGAGAACGGGGCTGACCTGGAAGCCAGGGGTGCTATGCTGATTGCAGCCAATATGGCAGGAACTTCATTTTCCCACTCCATGGTCGGATGTGTTCACAGTATGGCCCATGCCACGGGTGCAGTTTCCCGTGTGCCCCATGGTGTTGCCAATGGGATCCTGCTGTCCCATGGTATGGAGTTCAATTTTGATGATTGTAAAGAAAAATTTGCCAGGCTGGCATATTTTATGGGTGAGGATGTTTCAGGTTTGTCTGTTGATGATGGCGCAAAAAAGGCAATCAAAGCAGTGCAAAATCTTCATAAAAGATTGAATGCCCTGGGAGCAATCCCGATTAACCTGAGAGAAGCTGGGGTGCTTGAAGAGAGTCTGGAAGCAATTGCACAAAAGGCAGAGGAAGATGGATCAACGATTTACAATATACGTGAAGTCACGGCTGAGAATATTCTGGTGCATTTGAAAAATGCATATTAACTAAAGCATGCATATTAATTATTGTTAAAATAAGGAGAAAAGTTATGGCTGTTTTTGAAAGTTCTGAAAAATTTGATGAGGTTTTGGGTGGTTTTTTTCAACTGCTGGGTGATACACCGGTGATTGCGGACAAGTTGCTTGCATCCAATATGATAATTCGCTTTAGTTATTCAGACCCTGATCTTGTTTTGCTAATTGACTGTACAGGGGATAAGCTTGAAATTCGTTCCGGAGATACGGAAACCAAAGCGACTGTTGATATGAAAATGAGTGCGGATATTGCACATAAATTCTGGTTCGGCAAAGTAAACCTGACCATGGCATTGGCACGGCGGCAGATGGTTGCAAAGGGGCCTGTTCCAAAAATATTAAAACTGCTGCCGGCAATCAAACCTTCCTACGCCCTCTATCCCAA
>JAOZRI010000556.1 GCA_029940235.1 Desulfobacula sp.
TAAAGAACTCCCGTTTATTATTTGCGGTCTTTCTTTTCTTCAACCGGCCCTGACTGTGATTCAGTATCAGAATATATGTATGATTGCAACGGCCTTAATACCAGGCGGAAAAATGAACCTGACAAAAATCAGTTGTATGTTGCTGAAGGAAAAGTGTGTCAGCACTTTATCGCATTTTTTATCAGACGCCAAAATTTCCACACATGAAATGCAAAATCTCTATATTCTCAATGCGCTAAAGACTTACCAGATCAGGGGTGGCTATTTTATAATAGACGATACCATGTGGCACCATTCCAATTTCTGCCGATTGATACACGGAGCCTTTATCCTTTTCGATCATGCGCTAAATACTAATGTCAAGGCAACATGCATCGTAGTGCTTTACTACAGCGACGGAGCTTTGATGAAATTTCCCATCTCAATGCGCATTTTTATTAAAGAAAAAGGTAAGATGCCGTGGCAAAAACGTAAAGTGATTAAATTTAAAACAAAAAACGAACTGGCCATAGAGATGATAGAACAGGCATTGAATAAAGGGTTCCCCGAATGTACGGTTTTAGCGGATGCCTGGTTCGGTGTAGGTCCATTTATCAAAGAACTGCAACGTCTGGTAGTCCCTGCAAAACAGTGCAGGGGACTCAAAATCATTTAAGCGATGAATAATATGAGAATAATATCACTCAATTATTTTTTTATAGACGCAAGTAACAATATCAGCTAATAGCATGGCTAAAACTCTGTTTAAGGAGGTTAGCCATGAAAAACAATCCGGTAAATACTGATTTACCGCTTTTTTGCCCTAGGGAAGGTTGTGTATGTTACCAGTCCTATGACAACAAAATCACGAAGGATGGTATATACATAACAAAATCCGATATGGTGCCACGACAGATGTTTTATTGTCATGGTGGCGGTCATCGTTTCTCAGAAACCGGATATTCTGAGCTTTTCGGAAAACACGGCAGCTTTAAAGAATACGAGCAGGCTGCTAAGTTAAGTACGTACGGGATTTCCGCCAACGCTACGGCTGATGTGCTCGGAAGAGATGTCAGAACTGTTGAGCAATGGCAGAAAGCCCTTGGCAGTAAGGGACAACAGTTGCACTATTTTCTCTGCCTGCATATCGGAATTAACGTTTTATTTCTCCAAATGGACGAGTTATGGTCTTATTTTAAAAACAAAAGCCGTCAATTATGGGTTTTTATCGCCCTTGAATCTGAAACAAAGTTTTGGGTCAGCTTTGAATTAGGTTCCAGGACAATTTGTACCGCCTGCCGTCTGGTAAAAGGGCTCAGACGGTTGGGCAAATGGGGAGATGACCATATATTAAAGGTAACTACCGATAAATCAGCGGCTTACAAAAATGCGCTTGCAAATATAATGGGTGACATTCAATATGCATACCTGCAAATTGTTAAGCGGCGTGTAAAACGCCGATTGGTAACAGTTAAAAAGTTTTTTGTCAAAGGAATGGCTGAAGATTTCTCAGAAAAACTCAGAACACCTCCTTTATTGAGAGATTGAATCTTACTCTGAGGCAGCATGTAAGCTATCTTCAGAGAAAAACTTTGGGATATTGTAAAAGTAAAATAAATTTCTCAATAATAATGTGGATAAACTTGTTTAACTATAATTATATCCAA
>JAOZRI010000152.1 GCA_029940235.1 Desulfobacula sp.
GGGGTAGGTTCTTTTCCCTGGAAATATCCATCAATCTGCTCTTTAGCTGGATCTGTTAATTCAATCATTTTAAAAATCTCCTTATTTTATTATTCTTTTTTATAAGCATTATATTTATTGCTTGAGTGTTTAATCTAATCACGTACATTAAATATGTCAATGTAAGGATTTTATATAAAATACACCATTTTGTTAAAATTTTCAACAAACTGTACAAAAGATCATAAAAAATGTATTGTATTTGCTGATTGATTTAATTAAACCAGCAGCAAAAGAAACCTTGAAAACAGAAAACCTTTAGGAGTATTATGAGAATTCTTGTCACCGGCGGAGCTGGATATATTGGCAGCCACACATCTGTTGAGCTTTTAAATGAGAACTATGACGTAGTTGTGCTTGATAATCTCTCCAATAGTTGTGAAGAAGCGTTGAACCGGGTTAAAAATATTACAGGCAAATCCCTTGAATTTTACAAAGCTGATATTTTAAACAAACAGGATATCCATGATATTTTCTCAAGGCATAAGATAGATGCTGTTATCCATTTTGCCGGTTTAAAAGCAGTGGGTGAATCTGTTGGTATCCCTTTAAAATATTTTCATAACAATATTACAGGTACATTGAACCTTCTTGAAGTCATGGATGATTTCAATGTAAAAAATATTGTATTTTCTTCTTCAGCCACTGTGTACGGTGATCCTGCATCCCTTCCCATAAAAGAGGATTTTCCTCTCTCTGCCACCAATCCCTATGGCAGGACAAAACTTATGATAGAAGAAATCCTCCAGGATCTTTATGTTTCTGATAACAGGTGGAATATTGCTCTTTTAAGATATTTCAATCCTGTGGGAGCCCATGAAAGCGGCCAGATAGGAGAAGACCCAGAAGGTATTCCAAACAACCTTGTTCCATATATTTCAAAGGTGGCTGTAGGTCTTTTAGACAAGGTTAATGTATTTGGAAATGATTATGACACCTCGGATGGAACTGGTGTAAGAGATTATATCCATGTAAAAGATCTTGCCATAGGTCACATTAAAACACTTCCAAAACTTTTTACAAAACCAGGAGTGGTAATTTATAACCTTGGAACAGGTCAGGGATATTCAGTACTTGAAATGATTAAAGGTTTTGAAAAGACAAGCGGTAAAGAGATATCTTACAAGATTGCGGACAGAAGACCAGGGGATATTGCAGCTTGTTTTGCCGATCCTTTAAAGGCAAAAAAAGAGCTGAACTGGCAGGCAGTTAAGACGCTTGATGATATGTGCAAAGACACATGGAGGTGGCAAAAAAACAATCCAGACGGATATCAGAAATAAAACCCAGGAGAGCAATTTCATGGCTGATTATATTCAGAACCTTAAGAAAAATATCAAAACAAAAAATATTAAACAGGCGAAAATAGCTTTAAAACAAATCTCTTCACGAAATGACCATGAAAAACTTGAAATTCTTCAAATACTTGCCCTTGCACCTGACAAAACAGCATTTGAGCTCCTCTCTTTTTTAGCAGATAGAGACCAGCATGATCCCCAAATTCATGATCGTTTAATCCAGCTTATTACTGATCGGGCACACCTTGACTCCCGTTTTGTCCTGATCCTTCTTGATAATGCTGATACAACGACCATAATGCATATTGTTCCCCTGCTAAAACATATTTTAACCAAGGAAACCAATACCAAGCTTTTAAACAAAATTATCAGGACAGCGGGAAAAATCAAAATCGAAAGAATGGTTGATGATATTGCAGAATTTATATTTTATGATGATATTGATTTAAAGGCAGAAGCTGTCAAAGCCCTTGAACGGATTGGCACACCCAAAGCCTGTGAGAAACTTGTAACTGCATCAAAAACTTCAAAGTGCGACCAGAATATTCTTGATACTATAGAGATTCTTGCAGATAAAGGTTTAAAAAATATGATTCCAGGTGATCAATTGAGCAGTGATGCAAGAGCAGATGGATCTTTGATCGATATGCATCAGCTTGTATCAAATAATATTGAAAATCGATTTAAAGCACTTGGCTATTTCTCTGATCAGGGTCCTAAAGCCTGTCTATCCCTGTTCAAACACCTTGAAACCATGGACCTTAACAAAAATCATGATTTAACCATTAATATCCTGCGCCTGATTGCCAGAACCATCCCGGCAGAGGCAATAAATGGTCTTTTTGATATTATTAATATAAAAAATATTGATAATACAATCAAATTTGCTGCATACAGTGCACTTGGAGCTTTTCCGAAACTTGAATCAGCAGCATCTGTGGTCTGCGGACTTTCAGAGGCAGCCATGTTTGTGCGCATGGCAGCCATTAAAACCCTTGATAAAAACCTCTCTGATTTTGTTGGCTCTGAAATTAAAAATCAAATTGAATCCGGTACAAAAAAAGGGGAATCTCTTGCCCACAGTATTCTCGATGCAAGGGCAAAAAATATTATCAAGTTTCTTATGATTTCCGATACTTTTGCATATATGGCTTCTAACCATATTGCAAGGACAGCTTCATTACAGGTTCTTGATGCATTCATAGAGATTCTTGAACAGAGAAAACTTAAATCCACTGTGAAAAAATATATGGATGTGAGAAAAACAAAAACTGGGCAGCAAAAGACTCAGTTTATTGTAATAAGCTCTTCAGATGCAATTTTGGATACATACAGCAAACTGATTTACTCATGCGGGTTTTCAAATCTTTGTTTTCAGCGTTCCCAGGATGCCTTTGAAAATATTGTCTCACAAAAGCCAGCTGTCATTATCTGTGATCTTATTTTAAATAATATGACAGGATTAGAGTTTGTAAGGGAAACAAGACAGCTGTATACTAAAGAGGATGTACCAATTATTCTCTCTACACTGCAAAAAGAATTGGATACCACACAACTGCAGGAGATGTCAGATAATTTTGGAGTAAATGGAATATATGAATTCCCGGCAAAGCCAGCCCAAATTAAATCATGGATTAAATCATAGTAGAGGTTAAAAGATAAAGGGTCACTATTGAACAACCAACCTGTTGCCTTAGGTGCAAAATTAAAACAATATTCTAAAATTTTAACCCTTGGATTTAAACCCAATTTCAAGGATTATTCCAGTCAAGAAAAGAGACTTATATTAAGTGCAAAAAAAATCTACTACCCCACTGCTTTTTATGCAGATCTTTTCAATGCCATGGGAAAAAAGACCTTCCCAAGTTTTCATACATACAAATTTGCTTTAGACAAAATAAAGCAGACTGCAATTTTTAATATGCTTGGGATTCCCCACCCAGATACGAGGGTTTTTTATGGTAACAAACAGAAGCTTGATATCCTCAATTTTTTTAATTTTCCCTTTATCGCAAAAAAACCCAGGGGCTCAGCAAAAGGAAATGATGTCTATTTGATTGAAAACAACGAAGATCTCGCATGCTATTTGAGCAACAAATATCCTGCCTATATCCAGGAATATTTTCCCATTGCCCAGGATATGAGAATTATCATAATCGGTAAAAAAATCAGACTTGCCTATTTTCGTATTGCTAAGCCAAATAATTTTAAAACCAATATCTCCCAGGGCGGGACAATCAGCTTTAAACCACTGCCACACAAAGCGCTTGACCTTGCACTCAATACAGCATCAAGATGTGGATGGGATGATGTAGGTATTGATATAATTGAACATAAACAGAAATTTTATGTTCTTGAAGCTAATATGAGATATGGAACAAAAGGATTTAAAAAAGCTGGTATCAACTATAAAGAGATGCTGGTAAATCTGATAATAAAAGACAAAATTTAAGTAGTGCCCAATCAAAAACCGTTAATTATTATAACACTTCGGCTTCTTTATCATCGTGCTCCCATTCAGAAAGATATTTTCTAATACCTGCATATTTTGATCCTTTTTCAGGTTTAAACAGCAGATATCCCATTTGCTCAATTGAATTTTCCAGACATTGGAAAAAAGAAGTTTCAATGGTGTTGGCATCTGCTTTTGTTTTATTCATACTGACCCTATCCATTACAGCCAGAGTCAGATGCCCTTCAGGCACAAAAACATCACAGATCAGGGCATTCCACTCTTCAGGAAAATTATTTATTTTCCAGGCAATTAAGTTATCAGGTCTTAAAATTTTTTGGTTTTCAGGATTAAACGCGGCTTGAACAATTTTCATTTTTTTTTGATCAAACTGCATTAAATCCTTGAAAAGCATTATTTTATCATTTGAAAAAATCCACTCTTCAGGCTCCAGCAAGACAGGGGGAAAATCCATACTTGTCAATGCAAATTTAAAGGGTCCTTTCTCTTTCCAGAACCCTTTAAATTCCTCAGAGTTTAATAGGATGTCTCTTTGAATATCTTTTTGCAAAAGCCTATATCATGCAATTTTTCTTAAAACATTGGATGACCATTTAGAATCATTCATCTTACTTTTAAGACTTGTACCCAGCATGGACAGCAGTCCGTTGGATTGTGCTTTTTGTTCTGCTTTTGCATAAATACCTGCAGCTTTATTTGAATCATTAAGCAGAGACAATGCTGTCTCAGCAAAAAACAGTAAATCATTAAATGAGTTTAATTTTTCTAAAGCTGAATCAAGAGTAGTGGATAAAAGCATGGACTCGGGATCATTTTGTTTGATCTGATCAAGGAGGTACCAATACTCCTTTTGGGTCTGACAAAGCTCTTTGCCCGATTCATACAGTTCATTTACCATATTGCTATCATCTATCAAGGTTAATGCTGCCCCGGCAACAAAACAATAATCATACAGATCTTTACAGTTTTCCCTGGCTTTATTTAAAAGATCAGATGCCCATTGATTGTCATCTAATTTGTTAATGACAATTGACGCTAATTTTACAAGATCTGAATTTGTTTTGCTGTTTTTTTCAACATTCGAATAGATCTCTCTTATCCAGGCTTCATCTTCTATGGTTGCAGCAATGGCAGATGTCAACTCATCATAATAACTGAATGTGGAGCACTTTTCCAAAAGTTCAGTGAAAATTGATTTCACCCAGGTTGTGTCTTTAAGATCAGAATTAATATTTATGGCAAGTTTTATAAAATCATTAAAATTAATTGTTAATGATTGTGCAAGTTTATACAGTTTTGCCCCATAATAGGTATCACCGGTTTTTTCTACAACATCGCCTGCAAGTATTCGCATGGGAAAGCTTGTCTTACATTCAGATTCCCTTAAAATAAATTCTGCATAGAGATCTTTGAATTCTTCTCGTTTTTCCAGTTGGAATGTAATGGCTGTGACCCACTCTTTATCATCTTTACCGATTTCCTGAATCGCCTTGGCAGTGTTAATAAAATCAGCATTGTTTTTTACTGCAGCTTCTGCTTGCTTGAGTACGGCAATAGCAGCTTTGACATCTTTAAGATCATCTGCAAGAGCCTTGGCAAGATCCACAAGCTGAGTACAGTCCGGGTTTGTGGCAGCAGCTTTTTGATATACTGAAGATGCAAACTTTACATCCCCTGTATTTTCAAATCCAGCTTTAGCAAGTTTAAGATAATCAACAAACTTGGTGTAAACAGATTCTGCTTTTTTATAAATTGAGAGTGTGAAATCCTTATCATCTAATTTCTCTTTCACAGTCCCGGCAAATTTAAGCAGTTCATCTCCTGATTCAATGGAGTCTGCGGCTTTTTCATATATTTTACGTGATAGTTCCTTATCATCAAGATCCTTGGCAGCGCCTTGAGCCAGAACATCAAAATCATCAGCTTTTGAAGCTTTTTCCATAGCTTTTTCATATACTTCAAGAGCTTTTTGTTTATCATTGAAAGACTCAATAACAGCCTTGGCAAAGGCTACAAAATCTACAGCTTTTGAACATTTATCAAATGCTTTATCCACAATCTCCTTGGCAAGCTCTTCATCTTTAAGATTTTTGGAAATGCTGGTGCTCAAGTCAAGAAAGTCTGAAACTTTAGTACATTTTGCAGTAGCAGCTCCCAGGATTTCT
>JAOZRI010000153.1 GCA_029940235.1 Desulfobacula sp.
TTTCTGGAAACCATGGAAAATTTTCAACTGCTCAATCACCAGAGTTCAGATTCAGGACGATTCTTACTGCCATTCCCAATTTTTGGCGATTCAGCTTTTAGTTTTGGGCAGCTTTTAATAGATACAGGAGATAAAGCCAAAGATAAAACCAAAGATGGTGAAAAACTTATTAATATCTCTTTTTTACTTAACATGACAAAATTAGGTCCCTTAAGAGCTGATTTTTCAATATTAAAAAAAGAGATAACAGGAAGGTTTCTTCTCCAGGATGATGATACCTGTGAGTATGTTAAATCAATGATCCATGAATTAAAAACAAGACTTGCAAAGGTTGAATACCATGCTTTTAATATAGAGTGTAAAACAGCAAAAAAAGAAGAAATTCAACCAGGAGTTTTTATTGAAACCCTGGTAAACGCAAGTGATGACCGGGTATTAAATATTGTAGTGTAACTGCCACGGGCAGATTTGATCTTTTATCATGGTTTGTCTGAAATAAAGAAGACAAGTCCGCTGTGCGGGTTGTTAAAGGTTTGTAAATATAAAATATGAATAAAAAACATATAAAAAAAGCTGTTGCCATACAATATGACCGCTCAAAGGATAGTGCCCCGAAAATCACTGCCAAGGGCAAAGGCAAGGTAGCCCATAAAATCATTGAACTTGCAAAAAAACATGATATTCCCATAAAAGATGATCCAGATCTTATTGAAGTCTTATCCTCCCTTGAGATTAATGAAGAGATTCCTTCCCATATTTATGTGGCAGTTGCAGAACTTCTTGCCTTTGTCTATTCCATGAATTCCAAACGCCAGACAAAGTAGTTTTAAGATAGGAAAATTTTTCTTGTTCTGTCAATTCCCATACTTTTATCCTGTCAGGTTTTTGGCGAAAAGAGAGTGGTAATACAAATCAATAATATAGTAAAATAGTTTTAGATTTTCTATCTTGGTGATAATACTCTGATAATAAAGGGTTTTTTCTTAAATTACCTGTGCTTAATAGCAATATAGATTCTATATTTTTTACAGATCTTTATAAAAAAACAGATGGCATTCATATTGCAAGTTAATCAGTGTGAGCAAAATGTATAACCTGAAGATCATACGTAATCTAAAGGCAAAAAGGAGAACTATAAAGAGATGATTCTTGAAATGACCCGACCTGTCCAAGGCGGATTAAGACAGGAGAGAAAACTTGAAGCAGTATCAAATAACCTTGCCAACGCAGATACAACAGGTTTTAAAAAAGACACATTGAGTTTTGACAAACAATTTAAAGCCCAGATAAATAAAGATTTTTCACAAGGAAATATATTAACCACAGGTAATCCCTTTGATTTTGCCCTTTCAGGCAAAGGTTTTTTTAAGGTTGATACAGTGGAAGGTATAAAATACACAAGAAATGGAAATTTCAGCCTGGACTCCAGTGGTATTCTGGTGGATCAGAATGGAAATTTTGTCATGGGTCAGGCTGGTGCCATTGCCATTGACGGGGACAATATTGTAAGGGACCTCGTAGTTAACCAGGCAGGAGAAATCAGTCTTGCAGGAGACCTGATTGCTACACTTGATATTGTCACCTTTGAAGATTTGAGAAAAATGGAGAGGGATAGAGGTAATCTGCTGTCCTATAAAGGTAATACAACAGATGAGATTCAAGCTGATAATGCAATTGTTCAGCATAAAGCCATTGAGAAATCAAACGTTAAAGTTGTTGAAGAGATGGTTCGTATGATTGATTATCATAGAATGTTTGAAACATTTACAAAATCAATGATGACGTTTGATGAGATTGATAGTAAGGCCATTAATGATGTAGGTAAGCTAAGGTAATGTTTGTATGTAAACTCATCCATCTGCTTCGTTGCTTCAAACTTCTAAAATCCTCATGTACTTCAGTACACTCCGGTTTTAAAAGTTTTTGCGTCTCACATATGGGCAACTTTACAAACAAACATATGTTCTTAGCTGATTACAAGGAAATAATAATAGAAGGAGATTCACTATGATACGCTCGCTCTGGTCAGCGGCAACGGGCATGCACGCACAGCAGATGCAGACAGATGTTGTGGCAAATAATCTTGCTAACTCCAGCACCACTGGGTTTAAAAAATCAAGAGCTAATTTTGAAGATCTCATGTACAGGACAATGCAGGTTGCAGGCCAGACCACTCCTGGAGGGGGGCAGGTCCCGTCTGGAATACAGGTTGGTATGGGAGTCAAACCCACCAGTGTGCAGAAAATGTTTTCCCAGGGAGATTATATTCAGACTGATAATCAGCTGGACATGGCAATTCAGGGAGAAGGTTTTTTTAGAGTACTTCACGGAGATGAAGACTTATATACAAGGGCTGGTAATTTTACCCTGGACAGTGAAGGTTTTTTAACCACTTCATCTGGAGATCGTCTGCAGCCTGAGATCTCTCTGCCCGAGGAAACCATAACAATTACTCTGCAGGATGATGGAACACTCACTGCCCATGGAGCTGATGAGACAATCCTGGCAACCGAACAGATTTTGATAAGTACTTTTATTAATCAGGCCGGTCTCTTTGCCGTGGGAAATAATCTTTTCAGGCAAACCGAGGGTTCCGGTGATGCAACAGAGAGGACTCCGGGTGAAGATGGTTCTGGAACCGTAATCAATAATTATCTCGAGGGCTCCAATGTAAGTGTTATTGAAGAGATGGTTGCCATGATTTCAGGCCAGAGGACATATGAGGCGAATTCAAAATCAATTCAAACTGCAGACAGTATGCTCAGTACTGCCAACGGCCTTAAAAGGTAGGTAAAGAGAAGATAAATGTTTGCAATCAAAACAGATATTAAGTTAATCTTTTTTGTTATCACTGGGCTGATGCTTGGGAACTGTATATTTATAAGTTCTATTTTTGCAGATAATACCAGGGAAGATAAAGATAGAATAAAGATCACAATAAATGAAACAAATCTTGTAAAAGATTCCCATGTCTTACTCAAAGATATAGCCAATGTGCAGGCAGATGGATTTTTAAAAGAAGTATTGGAAAAAATAGAGATTGGTCGTTCCCCAAAACCAGGCCAAGTTAAATTGTTTGAAAAAAAGAAAATATTATCTGTTATTGAGCACCAGCAATATTTGTCGGAAAATATAATTTTTAATTCTCCGCAGAAAATATATGTCAAGAGAGAAAGCCAGAGAATTTCAAAATCCAGAATCAGACAATGTATTGATCAATATCTTGCCAAAGCTTTAAAGGGTAGGGATTATCAATTAAAATCATTGGATATAAAAGGCCTTGAGCAATATTCTGCCGGGACAGTAAAACTTCAGATTGATTCAGGTAAAATAATTAATAATCATGGAAAGCTATCCTGCCATGTGAGAGTTATGATTGATGGCACAAAAGAAGACATATTGAATATATCAGGTATTGTTGCAGTATATGAAAATATTTTCTTTGCAAAAAAACGCCTTGTCAAAGGGGATATAATTTCAAGTGAGTGTGTCTATCAGCAAAAGAAAAATATTTATAGTCTGAGAGATGGTTTTATAAAAACCTTTGATGAAATTAGTGGGAAAATAGTTAAATCAAGCATTGGAAAAAATGATTATTTAAAAAGCAATTTTCTTTTAGAACCCCCTTTAATCAAAAAAGGGGATATTATCAGAATAGTCGTTAAAAACAATAATTTATTGATTGTTGCCTCGGGTATCTCCATGGAAAACGGGTTTGAAAACCAATTAATCAAGGTTGAAAATATTGGTTCAGGTAAACTTATCAGAGGGATTGTAAAAGACAAATCAAAAGTAGAGGTTATATATTAACAATATGGCATTAAAATTAAAAATCATATGCATTCTCATTGTGCTTATTGTCTGTTTCAATGTTACAGGCTGTCTTTTGACTTCCCAAACTAATAATACAGGGCTTGTTATTCCTGAAGGCGGTTCAACTCAACCCTCTATCCAGCCTCAGTTTACCGGAGTCAGGCCATCTGAAGGCTCTTTATGGGTAAATAAAACAGGGTCAATGTTTGAAGATTCAAAAGCTGCCCACATAGGAGATACAGTTATTGTCGATATTATTGAGAACACCTCATCCAAAATGGATGTAAATACTGAAGGCTCAAGAAAAACAGCAATGAATATCGGGGTGCCAAAGATTAATATCCTTGGATTTGAAACAGATTTCGGTGCCAATCCTGGTGACGCTTTGCTCATTGGGACGGATTTTTCAAATAATTTTGAAGGAGAAGGTAAAAGTGATCGTTCCGGCCAGGTAACAGCTTCCATTGCTGCCCGGGTGACTGAAATTTTGCCAAATGGGAATTTAAGTCTTTTTGGCAGGCGTGCCATGAAAGTAAATAATGAAGTTCAGTATATAACAGTGGCTGGTGTGGTTAGGCCCCAGGATATTTCAGCTTCCAATAGAGTAAAATCAACCTATCTTGCAGATTCCAGGATAGAGTATTATGGCAAGGGTGCCCTTGCAGATAAACAAAAACCTGGCTGGGGTACTAGAATCATAGATAATCTATGGCCATGGTAAACAGAGGATATTGATTAAATGCTTAAATTTCAAAATAGTAATATTTTTGCCATAAAGGATTATATTGGGGTTAATCTAAAAGTGATTTTGTTAAGTAAAATTTTTATTATAGTTATAATTTTAACTGTTTTTGCCTCAAATGCATATTGCGCAAGGATTAAAGATCTTGCTGCCATTAAAGGCATTCGTTCTAATCAGCTTTCAGGATATGGGCTTGTTGTGGGTCTGAATGGAACCGGTGACAAAGATGGTGTCAGCTTTACCAAGCAGGCACTTGCCAATATGATGGAGAAAATGAATGTCTATATTGATAAAAACAGCCTTAAAGTTAAAAACGTTGCTGCTGTTATGGTAACAGCAAACATTCCTGCCTTTGCAAGGATTGGCGATAAAATTGATGTACTTGCATCATCCCTTGGAGATGCTAAAAGCCTTAAGGGCGGTACCCTGTTAGTGACACCGCTCAAAGGAGTAGATGGTCAGGTATATGCTTTGGCTCAGGGTACCATGACCCTTGCAATACCAGATGGTGCAAATGATAGGGACAGTCACCTGCAGGTAGCACGAATTGTCAATGGTGCATCCGTTGAACAGGAAATCCCTTTTAAATTAAATGGGAAAAAAAAATTAATTCTCTCTCTGTTTCAGCCCGATTTCACCACTGCAACAAGGATGTCAGATACCATTAATGCATCAATTGGTGATGGAGTAGCCCAAACCATTGATTCCAGCGCAATAAGCCTGAAAGTTCCTGAGAGTATGTGGGAAATGAATGTTGCCAGGTTTATTGCAGATATTGAAACATTGACGGTTATTCCAGATACGATTGCCAAAATTGTAATCAATGAAAGAACCGGTACTATTGTGATTGGAAGTGATGTAACAATTTCCAGTGTTGCCATTGCCCATGGTGATCTCTCCGTGACCATTAATGAGGAAGAACCCGGGAATGTAAAAGAGGGCAGTGTCATGAACCTGCCGGGCACATCAACCATTGGAGAGCTTGTCAGGGGACTTAATTCCCTTGGTATAAAACCCAAGGATCTTATCAGTATTTTACAGAGTATTAAGGCTGCCGGTGCACTACAGGCAGAGCTGGTGGTGATTTGATGGATATTGATATAGTTAATTCAAATCTTGCCAACTCTAAAATTGGTAAAATAAAAAAACAGAATTCAGATTTTGTCTCTGACAAACTCAAGGAAAAAGAGTTAAAAGAGGCGTGTGAAGGCTTTGAAGCAATATTTTTGAATACAATGATAAAATCCATGCGCAAATCTCTGCCGGGCAATGCACTTTTTATGGACTCCCATGGAATGGATATGTATAAATCAATGTATGATCAGTATCTTGCCGATGAGTTATCCCAATCCAGAACATCTCTTGGTGTAAAAGAATTTTTATATAATCAGTTAAAAGACTCTCTG
>JAOZRI010000154.1 GCA_029940235.1 Desulfobacula sp.
AACTCAATATCAGGATAGAGACTGATTATGATGTTGATGAAGTCCTTGCCATGGCTGATGTTACATATAACAATAAGGATATAGCCGCATCTGTTGCAAGTGGTTCTTTTCTGACCATGGGTATGGTTGTCGCTCCCTGTACTGTAAAAACCCTGTCTGGAATTGCAAATTCATTTAATGACAACTTATTGATAAGGGCAGCAGATGTACAACTCAAAGAGAAACGCAAACTTGCTTTGCTGTTCAGGGAGACCCCTTTGCATACAGGTCATCTAAGGCTTTTAACCCAGGCAGCTGACATGGGGGCACATATAATTCCTCCTGTACCAGCTTTTTATCACCATCCTAAAACCATTGATGATATTATTAACCAGTCTGTTGGTAAAGTTCTGGATTATATAGGCATAGAGCATGACCTGTTTAAACGCTGGGACAATTCACAATTGGATAAGCTCATGAATAAATCAAGAACTTCCAGTAAAAAATTGAAAGCAATAAAATAAAATCATTGATTGGATACGTTGAATTTAATTTGATTCTATGGAGAGGGCAGCATTTGCAATATCCTCAATCTGGTAATTATAATCTACTCTTTACCCCTTGCCCAGGTGATAAACAGGCCAAGTGCAGATATAATAGCACCCATTGCCATTGTCTTTTTAAAACTTATCATAAAATAGGGTTCCATCTGGGCAAGATAGTTTTCAAGGCTTGCTCCATTGGTAAGGTTTGCAAAAGATGTTGAGAATATCAATCCCGCCAGAGCCACTCCCACAACCATACCAAGGTTTCTGGCAGTTGCCACAGCTCCTGAAGCTGTTCCACGTCTTTGCAATGGGATACAACTCATTATTGCTGTATTATTGGGAGAGATATAAAGAGCTGTGCCAAGACCTGCAAGGGATAGCCTCCATAAAATAGAGATATTACTCATGGATGGCTGGATGGTCATTAGAGAGAGCAAAGATAATAATACAATTCCCATACCGGCCATACATAAATTTCTTGAGTGAAATCTGTCATACATTATTCCTGCAACAGGACTGAAAAATAGAAGAAAGATAAAAGGAGCAATCATTATCATTCCTGTTTTATAGGCAGAAAAGCCACATGGATATGTCAAAAAAAATGGCATCATAAAAATGATAATAAAAAGAGCTGCAAATAAAATAGTTGAAGAGATCACAGGAAATATAAATAATTTTATTTTTAAAAGTTTCATATCAAACAGAGGATATTTAGATTTTTCCTCATTGATTACAAATCCGATACCAGCCAGAATAGATATGGAGGCAGACAAAAGGGACAAAATAGAAATTAATCCCCAATGAGATAGTTGTGTCATGAAAATAATCAGACTTGATATTGTTATGATCAAAAGAAGACTGCCTCTTATATCCATAGGTTCACTGCTACCCTTTGCTGCATATTCGCCCTTTAATACAAGCATTGCGCCAACGGCAGCCCCAATCCCGATGGGAATATTGATATAAAAAATATATTGCCAGGAGAGATATTCAAGAAGAATCCCGCCAATTACAGGGCCGGTTGTGAAACCTGCCGCAACTACTGCACCCACCATTCCAAGAGCCTTCCCCCTCTCTTGAACAGGAAAAACATCCACAATCAGTGCAGGAGAGCAGGCCATAAGCATTGCTGCTCCACATCCCTGCAAAGCCCTTGCAAAAATTAAAGTTGCAGCACCTGATGCAGCGCCACAAAACAGTGAGCCTGTTGCAAATATGGCAAAGCCTGTAATGTAAACAAGTTTTCGGCCTATAATATCGGAAAGCCTTCCAAAACTTAACAAAAGGCATGACACCACAATGAGATAAATCAATACAACCCATTGAATGGTTTGCAGATCTGTTTTTAAATCCTGCATAATGTATGGCAGGGCAATATTTACAATACTTGAATCTAAAGTTGACATGAAAATTGAGGTTGCAACAAGGCAGAAAATTATCCATTTTTTTTGAAAAACAGGCATTGTCAATCCATTTTACTCTTTTTTATTTAAATGAAAAATTTGTATTCCACATCAACCTGTGGCAGTAACTCAAAGATTATGTTATATCAAAGCAATAAACAAGAGAAAACCTAAACGCCAGAGAAATAGACAATATGAGGAGATAATGGCTGCTATAAATGATGTTGTATTGATTTATCTTGAAGATGCGCCAGTATCCTTTGCAAGGGTGGAAAGCATACTGCCCGATGCAAAAAAGGACTGGTATCACGTCAAATTATTGATGCTCCAGGTCCCCTTACAGGTAGTAACATGGATTTTAAAAGATGAATATATCAATGGCCATGAATTTCATATGAATGGAAAACTCATGAAGATTACCAAGGTTGAAATCCCTGTGGAAGAGTTGCCATTGTCTAAAAGTACAAATTTTTCTGGTGAAAATCTTCAAAAAGGTATGAGCCATGGAGAGAAAAAACAAGGCAAAATTATCTCCTTTGCCGATTTAAAAAAGAGTCGTGAATCCGATGATGCCGGATAAAAGATTACATGATGCAAAAGTTTATTGATTTCAATGCAAATCCAAGATTTGAAAATTCATGGAAAAACTTTTCTGGCTCCCCTTGCCGGAATAACCAACCTTCCCTTCAGACTCCTTGTAAAAGAGTGTGGGTGTGGTGTTGTATGCTCTGAAATGATAAGTGCCAAAGGAATTTTTTATAATTCAGAAAATACTTTAAAATTGTTGACATCTAAACATCAGGAACAGCCCCTGTCGGTTCAAATATTTGGCTGTGATCCTGATTCCATGGCAGAGTCAGCAAAGTTTATACAGGATCTTAAAATTGCTGCCATCATAGACATTAATCTTGGATGTAGTGTAAAAAAAGTTGTAAAGCAGGGTGCTGGAGTAGCATTGATGAAGGAGCCAGAACTAAGTAAAAATATTTTCATGGCTGTGCGTAAAGCAATTGATCTTCCTTTTACCATAAAATTACGTTCTGGCTGGGATTATTCAGGTGAACAGGCCTTTAACATTGCACAAATTGCCCAAGATTGCGGAGTTAATGCCGTTATCATGCATCCAAGAACTGCAAGTCAGGGGTTTAAGGGCAGGGCAGAGTGGGATTTAATTGCAAAACTCAAACAGCAGTTGTCAATTCCTGTCATAGGTAATGGAGATATCCACAATGTGGAAGATGCAAAAGAGATGATGGAATCCACATGCTGTGATGGTGTTATGGTGGGTCGGGCTGCCATGGGCAACCCTTTTCTTCTTTCCCAGATTGATCAATTCCTTGAAACAGGATCATATAAAAAAATTTCACGTCATGAAATATTCAGGTCAATGGAATCTCTGATATGTATGTATGTAGATTATTTTGAAGAAGGGCCTGCCTGTAAAATGTTGCGGGGCAGGCTCTCATGGTTTGTAAAAGCCATGCCGGGATGTTCTGAGTTTAGAAAAAGGCTGGCTTCCATTGATTCAAAAAAAGCTGTGTTTGCACTCATAAAAGAATTTGAAAATAGTTTACCCAGTGTCATAAAATGACAATGATCATATCTTAGGGCCTGTAATAAAATAAATTGGGCAAGGCAAGCCTGATTATGCAATTTATTATTTCTTATACGCAGCAGTTGCAATGGAGCTGACCCCGCCCCTTGGTGTAAATTCACCTGTGATTTCCATTCTCAATGGTTTTAAAACATCCACAAGATCATCAAGGATTTTATTTACCACATGTTCATAAAACATGCCTACATTTCGAAACTGCAATAGATAATATTTCAATGATTTAAGCTCTACAATGGTTTCATCTGGACTATATTTTATTGTAATGCAGCCATTATCCGGCAGACCTGTCATTGGACATACCGAGGTGTATTCAGGCTGTTTTATCGTAATGTCAATGCTGCGTTTTGATTTATATGCATATGGAATTGGCTCAAGAAGGTCTGTTTTTACAATGTCCGGGTCTTCAATCTTATAATTTGTTTTATAGTTTTTATTTTCAATCATTTTTAATTTATCCTTATTTTTTAAATCCAGGTTTGCGTAAAGATACTTTGACATTCTTAAATTACCATAAAGATAATCACGATTCAAACAATTAAAGCGTCAAAAAGTATAAAGTATGGTGTCAATAATTAAATGGTAAAAACGAGGTTGTGTAAAAAATTACCCATTATTAGGTAAAAAAGGTATGAAAATATGTAAAAAATGTTATAGAGAGATTGTTTTTCCATGTCCATTTTTGCAGCAATTTGTCTATACCCCTTAAAACAGGGGTTTTTCAATCTAACTACTCTTTTGGTATAGATATTGCTTTTATCTAATCTTAGTATGCAAAGTAAAAAAACTTGACAAAAATATGAAAAATAACCATAATAGATAAAGATTGCTTCCAACAGCTTTCGCTAAAAGACATCTATTTTAAAACAAAATATATTTTCGTCAAATTTGGCTGTCACATGTTTGACAATATAAAATGCTCCAGGAAGGATATTAATTAAATGAACGATTTTTTACAAAACCTGCGTAATGGCCAGGCTGAGAAACAACGCCCACAGAAAACTCGTAAAAGCTATGATAATTCTTATCATTTTAGTAACTCAAGATTTCACTCCTATGGAGGAGGGTATCAAAATAATAGAACTCAACCTCACACGAAAAAGCCTTTAGCGCAGCCCCAGGCAGGGAATCAGGTTTCAGGTGATGATAATCTTGTTACATCCATGTTGGCCGAAGCAATTGAAAACCTGAGCAGCCATATTGAAACCCTGGCAAATAATCAGGATTATTTGATTAAGGCACAGGAGAAATCTGCCAAAATGCTGGAGCGTCAGGTTAATGCTGTTGAAAGGATTTTGAATCATCTGAAGATACCTCCTTTAAAGGAAACTCCCCCTCTGAAAGATACACCTGCCAAAGATGTTTTTGAAAATCATTATGTAACTTCTTCAAAATCAAAACCTGATAATACACCACCAAGTGTTACTTCCAAAAAAGTATCCAGCAAGCCTGTTGTTAAAAATATAAAACCTGCGAAATCAGTGATTCTAAGAAGAAAAAAAATAGTTGAGAACAAGAATACCAAAACAGTTGCAGGCGATACTAAGCTTCTTGGTCGTGAAGCAGTCATGAAAATCATCCATACCATGAGAGCAGAAAATGCAACATTTGATCAGGTTGCTGCTCGTTTGATTGAGCTGGGTCAGCCAACATTTTCCGGCCGTGGAGAGTGGCATGCCCAGACTATTCACAGGCTGTGTAATAAAAGATAATTAATATTTGGTCATAGAATCAGGAAAATTTTTCCTGGTTGTTACTCTTTTAATCTGCTCATATACTCTGCCCACTCAATGGGCAGAAGCTGTTGTTTGTTCGTATTGCACTCCTTGCAACATGGCACAAGGTTATATTTTACAGATTTGCCTCCCCTTGAGAGGGGAATAATATGATCCATGGTGAGCTCACCAGGCAGGAATTGTTTTTCACAATAGTGGCAGATGCCTGTTGAACGTTTTCGTTTCCACCATTGGCTTGACCGCAGTTTTCTTGCTTTATCCCTCTCTTTTTTTATAAATGCCTCATCTGAAAAAAAAAGATCCTCCATGGGTCTAATAACCAAATTCATCTAATATTCTTGCATTGTCACTCCAGTTTTTTGTGACTTTAACAAATAATTTTAATAAGACCTTCTGGCCTGTCAATTGCTCAATATCTTTTCTTGCTTTTGACCCTATTTGGGTAAGCATGGAACCTTTCTTACCTATAATGATACCCTTTTGAGAATTTCTGATAACATGGATACTGGCATGGATTACAATGAGTTTTCTTTCAATTGCAAATGAATCTATTGTGACCGCACTTGAATAGGGAATTTCCATTCCAGTCATTCTAAAGACTTTTTCCCTTATTATCTCTTTGACCATGAATTTTTCAGATACATCTGTAAATGTCTCTTCAGGAAACAATCTATGACCTT
>JAOZRI010000007.1 GCA_029940235.1 Desulfobacula sp.
ATTTAATGGCTCGAAATATACGTGTCGGGTCTTCAACAAAGCTTAAATTGTGTATAATTCTAATGGTTTTATCTTTTAAATCTCTATTGGCTCCGAAATAGTCTACCATTGTACCAAAACTTTCAGGATTAAGGCTTATGGCAAGAGTATTGATGGTAAAATCCCTTCTTGCAAGATCAAGTTTAATGGAACTTTTTTCAACAATGGGCAGAGCAGCCGGTGTTTGATAGTATTCAAGTCTGGCAGAGGCCACATCAACTTTAAAATGATCATGAAAAATTATAACTGCTGTGCCAAATTTTTTATGGGTATTGACTCTGCAGCCCTGTTTTTTTGCATAGAGCTTTGCAAACTTGATTCCATCACCCTCAACAACAATATCAATATCATCATTTTGTCTGTTCAGCAAAAAATCTCTGACAAATCCTCCCACAACAAACATTGGAAATCCAAGGTCACTGCCTGTTTTACCAATATCTAAGAGGAGCTGTTTTAATCGATTATCAAGCCGCTGATAGAGAATATTTTCAATATTTCTTGTTCTTGTATTTTTTTTAATACCAAGCTCAGTTCCTGTCTCTTTAAACGCTTTATTATGTTCAACAAGATAGTTTAGAAAATCAGTGCGGGTTATAACGCCTTTAATACAGCCATTATCAATAACCGGTAAAATTCTATGTTTCTCGTCAATAATAATATTTTCAATATGAGAAATCTGCGCATCAGATGATATGGATCGAACCTCTGAATTCATATACTCTTTCACAGCAAGCTGGGATAATTTGTGATGTAATACTTTTTCTATTACCTGCCTGGTTATATAGCCTTTATATGAACTGTTTTTTTTATTAACAACTAACAGTGTATTGATATTATACCGGGTCATGATATGACTTGCTTCCTTACAGGTCATATCAGGTTCAATGGTTATTGCAGGAGCAGACATGAGATTTTTGGCAATTTGAATTTTTTTTATCTCTTTTTGAAGTTGTTGTAAAAGCATCATTTCAACCTGTGCAAGGGTTTTATTGTCAACCTTTGCAGAGGCAGCATATGAATGCCCCCCACCATCAAACCGGGAAAGTATTTTTCCCACATCAACTTCAGGAATGGAGTTCCTTGCTATGATATTGATTTTATTATCCATTAAAACAATGGCAAAAAACAGATCAAGATTTTCCATTCGTACAATTTTTTGGACAATGGAAGCAAGGTCTGTAATATAAGAAGGAGAAGAGATAACAGAAATATGAATATCAACACCATTAATTTTATGAACAGTCATCTCATTTAATAATTCATTGAGCCAGGCAACCTGTTCAGATTTGATCTCTTTAACCACAAAACTTGTAATGGTATTTAAACTTGCACCGCAGGATAAGAGAAAAGCTGCCTGCTCAAGATCTTCTTTTGTCGTTGAAGAGAAAGTAAAAGATCCAGTGTCCTCATATATGCCAAGAGCCATGATAGTAGCCTCTTCAGGGTTGGGGAATATATTTTTTTCTTGTAACAGAGCACTCAATATGGTTGTGGTTGCACCAACTTGTCTGATTGTTTCACTTGAACCTTTTAGATCTCCCTCCATGGCTGGATGGTGATCATAAATTATAATATCAATATCATTGCTGTCTATAATCTTGGAAACATGGGGTAACCTGTTTTTTTGCCTTGTATCAACAATCACAAGTTTTGATACCTGCGAGAAATCAATGGCCTTTGGATCTGCCATATTAAAAAGATAAGAGGTTGAACTTATAAAAAAATCTCTTAAATTTTTTTCCTGTGATCCCGGGAAAATAATAATTGAATCAGGATATAATTTCTGGGCAGCCAGCATTGATGCCATGGCATCAAAATCAGCATTGATATGACTGGTTATAATTGTATCAGCTTTAACAATTTTAATTTTTTTACTCAAACAAGTAACTCCTGTTGTAATCACCACTTGTAATCAAGTGACAAAATTTATATAGTATATCTGTTTAGATTTTACAAATTGTTTGGATCTGGTATTTAATATTTAGTTTTTAGCCATAAAATAAGGATTGAGAATGTCCACTATCTATGAATGGAAGGGAAAAAATCCCAAGGGAAGAAAAGTCAAAGGTGAAATGGAGGCTCAATCTCCAGAACATGTCAAACAGAACCTGGCAAGAAGAAAAATTACTCCAACAAAAATTAAGAAAAAACCAAAAGATCTATTTGAAAATATAAAATTTCTTCAACCAAGAGTAAAAGATAAGGAAGTAATTATATTCTCCAGACAATTTTCCACCATGATAGATGCAGGACTGCCGCTTCTTCAATGCCTTGATCTTCTTCAATCGCAACAGGAAAATCCTACTTTTAAAAGAAATTTAAAAAAAATAAAAGAGTCTGTTGAATCGGGTGAAACATTTGCAGACGCCCTTAAAAAATTTCCCAAAGTATTTAATGAACTTTTTATCAATATGGTTGCTGCTGGCGAAGCTGGTGGTATTCTTGATGTTATTTTACAAAGACTTTCTGCATATATGGAAAAAATGGCTAAACTCAAAAGCCAGGTTAAAGGTGCCATGACTTATCCAGCTATTACCTTACTTGTTGCCCTTGTGGTTGTTTCCATCATCCTGGTTTTTGTTATTCCTGTTTTTTCAGATATGTTTGCAGATTTTGGATCAGCACTCCCAGGCCCAACCCTGTTTGTAGTCGCCCTTAGTGAATTTACAATTGGTTATATAGGTTGGATTATAGGTGCGATGATTGCATTTGTATTTATGATAAAAAGAATCTATGCATCGGAAAAAGGGCGTATTTTAATGGATGACATGTTTTTGCGTCTTCCTGTTGTTGGTATTCTTATCAGAAAAGTAGCTGTTGCAAAATTTACAAGAACCACAAGCACCATGCTTGCAAGTGGTGTATCAATTCTTGAAGTACTCGATATAGTAGCAAAAACAGCAGGGAATAAAATGGTGGAATTTGCCATCCAGGATGTTAAAACAGGAATATCAGAAGGAAGATCAATGGCAGATCCTCTCATGGAAAGTGGTGTGTTTCCCTCCATGGTGTGTTCCATGATAGCAGTTGGAGAATCAACCGGTGCCCTTGATACAATGATGGAAAAAATTGCTGACTTTTATGATGAAGAAGTTGATCAGGCAGTTAAGAATCTGACAGATGCCATAGAACCTGTTATGCTTGTTTTCCTTGGAGTCGTTGTTGGAGGTCTTGTTATTTCAATGTATCTGCCTATTTTTAAAATGGCAGGTGCTATCTCGTAAATCCATGCAATATAGATTTTTCAGAGAAAAAACAGATTTTTTAAATCTGATTAAATGGATTATCCTTTCAAGGATTGCTTTTGCCGCTATCATAATAATAGCCTGTATTATATTTTCCTCAGGGGAAAATTTGTTTGTTTTTTCACAACCTTTTTTGTCTATATATAATATTGCAGGCGTAATTTTATTCCTTTCAATTATCTATCTTATCTGGCTCAATAAATTTAATTCAATACAGGACCTTGCATATTTCCAAACCATTGTTGATACTTTTATTGTAACAGGAATTATTTTTGTTACTGGAAGCTATGACAGTATTTTTACCTTTCTTTATCTTGTTGTTATAATTTATACTTCCATGCTGCTGCTTCAAAAAGGATCCATAATTATTGCCACAATTTCATGTTTTCAATACGCAATTTTAATTGAACTGGAATATTATGAAATTATTACACCTTATTTTGGCAATTTTTATCTTTCCGGATCAATTGATGAGAATCGTATTGTTTATCGAGTCATTATTGTTATTGTAGCCTGTTTTGCCGTGGCACTTTTAAGTGGTGTTCTGGCACGTCAACTAAAAGGTGCGAAACAGGATTTAAAGATGGCACAAGAGCATTTAAAACGAGTTGAGAAAATGGCTGCCATGGATGAAATGATTGCAGGTATTGCCCATGAAATAAACAATCCACTGGCTTCTTTATCAGGGTCAATTCAATTGCTTCAGGAAGATACCAATCCAGGTTCCAATGAAGATAAACTCATGAATATAATTTTAAGGGAGACAAATCGTCTTGAAAAGATAGTAAGTGACATCAGACTGTTTGCCAGACCAGGGATGGACAATGCCTGTGAAACAAAAATATCAGACTCAATTGAAGAGATAGCCCAGCTTTTTTTAAATGATCCTGGATGGAACAGTAAGATTAAGCTGACCATGAATTTAAAAAAAGATATATGGGTGTTTATTGATCCATTGCATTTTAATCAAATCCTTTGGAATTTGTTGAAAAATGCAGCTCAATCCATTAAAGATCATGGTCAAATCAAAATTGGCCTGGATGTTCATAAAAACAGACGTGCATATCTGACAGTAGAAGACAGTGGAATTGGGATTGCCCAAAAGGATCTCAGTCATATCTTTGACCCTTTCTATACAAGTAAACCAGATGGGACAGGTCTTGGTCTTTCAATCACACATAGAATTATTGATACTTATAATGGAATTATTGATTTTGAATCATTACCTGGTCAGGGTACAATCTTCACTGTACTTTTTGACAATGCTTCATTTAAAAACTCGTCAAAAATATAATCAATATCTTGACAATCAGAGGTGAATCAGGCTATTTATTCTTCTTTTATCAAATTTTGGATAACATGTTAAATATAAGCAGGTGAAGGTAAGAATTTATGGATAAAGAAAGCAAGCTGATACAAGTTAGAAAAGAAAAAATCTCTCAATTAAAAGATAACAATATTAATCTGTATCCTAATGATTTTAAACCCTCATGTTCCATTAAAAAACTTAGAGAAATCATACAGGAAAAACCGGATTCTCTTGGAGAAAAGGGTGAACAATTTTCCATGGCAGGAAGAATGATGGCCATAAATAAAATGGGAAAATCATCTTTTATCAGGTTTAAAGAGGGCGCAGAGCAATTTCAGGTGTACTTACAGAAAAATGGTATAGGCAATGATAATTATTCTCTCTTTAAAAAACTTGATATTGGCGATTTCATAGGGGTCAAAGGCCCTGTTTTTCAAACACGGACCGGTGAATGGACTCTTCTGGGCAAAGAATTTAAACTGTTGTCAAAAGCTGTAAGACCACTCCCTGAAAAATTTCATGGAATAAAAGATCCTGAAAAACGCTACCGCCGGCGCTATCTTGATCTGATTATGAACCCGGATTCAAGGCAGACATTTGTAACAAGATCGAACATTATTGCTTTAATGAGGCGTTATTTTGAAGAGAATCATTTTATGGAGGTAGAGACACCAATGATGCAGCCTCTTGCCGGTGGTGCCGAGGCAACTCCCTTTAAAACATGGCATAATGCCCTTGGAATGGAACTGTTTTTAAGGATTGCTCCGGAATTATACCTTAAAAGACTGGTTGTGGGAGGTTTTGAAAAAGTATTTGAAATTAATAGAAATTTTAGAAATGAGGGCGTATCCACAAAACATAATCCTGAATTTACCATGGTGGAATTTTATCAGGCATATGCAGATTATGAAGATCTCATGGATTTAACTGAAGAGATGTTTGAATCCATTGCAATAAAAATTACAGGTGATACAAAAGTTGAATACCAGGGTGATGTCATAAACTTTAAAAAAGGCTGGCAACGTATTCCCATGATTGAGTCCCTTAGTAAAATTGGAGGAATTGATCCTGGAATTATAGATAATACAGAAAGCTTACTTGAATTTGCCGCAAACAACAATATTCAGTTGACCAATAAAGAGCGTCATGGAAAAATATTGACTAAACTGTTTGATGTTCTGGTTGAACCAAAACTGATCCAGCCTACTTTTATCACAGGATATCCTGTGGAAGTATCCCCACTCTCCAGAAAAAATGAATTGAATCCTGAATTAACTGACCGTTTTGAACTATTTATTGCAGGCAAAGAGATAGCCAATGGTTTTTCTGAAATAAATGACCCGGAAGATCAGAACAGTAGATTTTTAATGCAGGTGCGTCAAAGGGATGAAGGCAATGATGAGGCACATATCATGGATTCTGAATATGTGGAAGCACTTGAATACGGAATGCCACCCACAGCAGGAGAAGGAATAGGTATTGATAGGCTTGTGATGCTGCTCACTGATTCTCCATCCATCCGGGAGGTCATTCTTTTTCCCCACATGAAAACAAAATAAAAATTAATGAATCTGGAAATTTTTATAGCAGGTAAATACCTTAAAGCAAAAAGAAAAGAAGGGTTTATATCTCTTATTAGTTTTCTTTCCGTTGCAGGTGTCACTGTGGGTGTAATGGCATTGGTTATTGTTATAGCAGTGATGAGTGGAGCTGAAACTGACTTTAGAAAAAGAATTCTTGGCCTTGAACCCCACATCCTTGTCATGAATTATTCTGGGAAATTTGATAACTATTCTAAAATTCTTCAAGACCTTGATCACAGAAATCAAATTAAAGGGGCCTCACCAATTTTATTTACCCAGGCAATGATAAGAGCAAACCGCTCTTTTGCAGGCGTCATGATTCGTGGTATTGATCCTGAAAAAGGATTTAGCTTAATTAAAGGTTTTGGCCCTGAAAAGCTAAAAAACCTGCTTGGCAGTGCAAAAACAGATAAATCATCACCTGGTATTAACTCTCTTGATCTTCAATATCCGGGTATTATTCTTGGTAAAGAGCTTGCCAACTCCATAGGGGTTATAAAAGGCGATAAAATAATTCTCATGTCTTCCAATGGATTTATCTCTCCTGTGGGCAGTATCCCATCCATGAAAAGATTTGTAGTAAAAGATATATTTAGTTCTGGAATGTATGAATATGACAATGCGCTTGCCTATGTTAACTTGAAACAGGCTCAGTTGCTTTGTGGGGCAAAAAATAAAATTTCCGCCATAGGTATCTGGATTGATAATGTATTTGAGGTTAAAAAAGTTAAAGATACTCTGTCAGATCTGCTCAACTATCCTTTTTATCTGCGGGACTGGATGGAGATAAACAAAAGCCTTTTTTCAGCCCTTAAACTTGAAAAAACCGCTATGTTTATTATTCTTACCTTAATTATTCTTGTTGCAGCATTTAACATTGCCAGTGCATTGATTATGATGGTAATGGAAAAAAATCGTGATATTGCCGTATTAAAAGCAATGGGGGCAACAAATAAAATCATAAGAACAATATTTATTTTTAAAGGTATGTTTATTGGAGTTATTGGTACATTAACGGGTACAATTCTCGGGGTTATATCCTGTTTTATTCTGAAAAAATATGATTTCATCCAACTGCCTGATGCTTATCCTTTTTCTACCCTTCCTGTCCAATTGGAATTTTTTGATGTTTTTATCATTGCCATAAGTGCAATTATAATCTGTTTTTTCTCAACTTTATATCCTTCGTATAAAGCTTCAAAAATGGATCCTGTCGAGGCATTAAGATATGGATAAATTATTGAACCCCCTGATATCACTTTGCAATGTTTCAAAAAGTTTTTCTTCAAAGACATCAAAGATTGAAATTTTAAATGCTGCTAATTTTGAAGTTTTTCAGGGTGAAACAATTGCAGTTGTCGGATCTTCTGGCATTGGCAAATCAACACTATTAAATCTTATTGGAACTCTTGATAAACCCGATTCAGGAATTTTTTTTTTCCAAAGCAATGACCTCTCCCTCTATAATGACGAGAAACTGGCAAATTTCAGAAATTTAAAAATTGGTTTTGTTTTTCAATTTCACTATCTGCTCCAGGGTTTTTCTGCCCTGGAAAATGTCATGATGCCTGGATTAATTGCAATTAACCAGAAGAGCAGACATAAAAATAAAAAAAAGGTTGAAAAGAGTGCCCAAAATATGCTTGAAAGAGTAGGGCTATCTTCAAGAATTTCCCACAGGGTGGAAGAGTTGTCAGGCGGTGAACAACAAAGAGTTGCCCTGGCAAGAGCTCTGGTAATGAAGCCTGCGATACTTCTTGCTGATGAACCAACGGGTAATCTTGACAGAGCAAACAGTGAGAGTATGCATTATTTAATTGATGAACTCAATAAAGAACTTGGCATGACAGTTATTGTGGTGACTCACAATAATAGACTTGCAAGAATGATGAAAAGGAATGTTACAATAAAAGAAGGGAAAATTATCCCTGCATAAAAATTAAGTATAAATTTACATGTAACCTTTTAGGAATATAATATGTACAAAATTAGTTTAAAAACCACTTTAATGATAATGGTCTTATCTTGCGCTCTTTTTCAAGGCAATCTGTTTGCAGGTACAAGTATCAAAGTTGCAATTTTACCTTTTTCCCTTGAAGCTAAACAGCCCAATGACCAGCTTATGAAAAAAATTCCTTTATTGATTTCTCAAAAACTTGAAGAAGAAGGCACTAAAGTTGTGATTTCTGATCTTGAAGATGATACTGCCAATTGGGATTTTAGCCAGTTTAGAAAATTTGGAATTAAAACAGGTGTTGATTATATTTTAACTGGATCAGTCTTTCTTGCAGGTCAAAGTATCAGTATTGATTCAAAACTTATAAATATTTATGAAAAGAAAAATTTTACTTCCATTTATGCCGATGCTGACAATCTTGAAAACCTCTTTTCTGCCATTACAAAACTTAGCAAGGAAATTGTAGGAGAATTATATCAGCAGCAGATTATAATCAATATTGCAGTAACAGGAAATAAAAGGATTGAATCCGATGCAATTTTGCGAAGTATAGACACTCAAATCGGTGATATCATAAAATCCGATAAAATTTCCAACGATCTTAGAAAAATTTATGAGATGGGATATTTTGATAATATTGTTGTGGAAAAACAAACTATTGATACAGGAGTTAAATTACTCTTTAAAGTTATAGAAAAATCTACCATTAGAAAAGTCAAATTCAATGACAATTCAATTTATGATGAGAAAGAACTAAACGATATTGTCACTACCAGAACCGGGGGAATTTTAAATATCCATAAACTCAACTCAGATGTTGATAGAATGCGCATGATGTACACTGAAAAAAATTATCATAATTGTTTAGTAACCTATGAAATCATGCCTTTGGAAAATTCCCAGGCGGATATTGTTTTTTCATTTAAAGAGGGAGAAAAACTCAAAGTTGAAAAAATCACCCTTGAAGGCAATGATTATTTTTCTGATAAAGAGATAAAAAAAGCCATGGAGACTTCTGAAAAAGGCTTTTTCTCTTTTTTTACATCATCGGGAGATCTCAATGAAATTGAGGTTCAAAACGATGTGGTCAGGATTGAATCTTTATATAAAAACAATGGATTTATTGATGCAAAAGTATCTGATCCTAAAATTGAAATTGGTGAAACATTTATTTCAATTAACTTTAATATTGAAGAGGGTTCCCAATATAAAATAGAGAAAATTGATTTTACAGGGGATTTGATTTTATCCAAAGATGAGATATTTGAGAGCATTCAATCACAGCAGGGAGAGCTATACAACAGAGAAAATATAAGAAAAGATATCCATGCTATCTCTGATATTTATGCCAACAAAGGTTTTGCCAATGTCAATATTAACCCGCTTGTGGATAAAATTGAACAAGATAAAATTATGAATATTACCTATGCAATTGAACAAGGCCCCACTGTTCATTTTAATAGAATTAATATAAGTGGTAATTTAAAAACCAGGGATAAAGTCATAAGACGGGAAATCAAGATTATTGAACAGGATACATACAGCAAGGTAAATATTCAAAAAAGTTTTAAAAATTTAAACCGTCTTGATTATTTTGATGAAATAGATATTCAGCCTGTGAACACCACCATTGACAATGAAATGGATCTAAATATTAATGTTGTTGAAAAACAGACAGGAAGTTTCTCCATTGGCGGTGGATTCAGCAGTGGAGACGGTGGTTTTGTATCAGGATCTGTTCAAGAGCGCAATCTTTTTGGCAATGGGCAGACTTTGAAGCTTGAAGCTAAAATCGGTCAAGAGGATGTTTTATATGATATAAGCTATTTTGAACCATATATAATGGATAGTAAAATTTCAGGTGGAATTCAGTTGTATAAAGAGGAGCGAGAGTATGACTATTATGACAAAGATAGCCTTGGAATGACAGCAAGACTTGGATACAGGCTTTTTGACTACACACAGGTTGGTCTTAGATATAATATTGAGAATTATGAAATTGATAATGTTAACCATGTCTATACCAATATGACACCTGGTGAGTTTTTAACAAGCAGCATAACACCTTATATTCAATATGATTCAAGGGATGATCTCTTTTTACCCACCGAGGGCGGCAAGCATAAATTGTCCATAGAGTACGCAGGAGAATTTCTTGGAGGAGAGATAGATTATACCAAACTTCTTGTAGAAACCGGAGTGTTTTTCAATCTTTTCTGGAAATTTACAGGTGCCCTGCATGCAGAAGGTGGGTATATTATCGATAAGACCGGCGATGATATTGATATTGATCATATCAAGTTCTATCTTGGAGGGATGAAATCAATCAGAGGATTTGACAAATATGATATTAATGGTAATCGTTCTGGAGATATAAAGGAGAGAGGTGGCGAAAAATATGTCCAGTTTAATGCTGAAATAACTTTTCCTCTGACAGAAAAATATAAGCTTGCCGGGGTTTTTTTTTACGACCGGGGTGATGTATATCTTGAGAGTGAAGATATTAATCTTGCTGATCAATATTCCAGTGTTGGAATGGGTGTCAGGTGGAACTCACCTGTAGGACCTTTAAGAATTGAATATGCCTGGGTTATTGATGGAAAAAATGTAAAAGAGAGAGGTGAAGGACAATTTGAATTTTCTGTTGGTGCTTTTTTCTAAATTAAAATGAATTATATATAATATTAATTAAATATTGGAGTATATTATGAAACGAATGATAATGGCTTTAAGTGTAATGATCTTTTTTTTGGGGTTGAATTCCACAGTTTTTTGTGCAGAATCAATAAAAATTGGAGTGATTAATTTTGATAAAATTTTGCAGGAATCCAGTGCCGGGAAAATGATACAAAAAGAACTCAAAGCTAAAGGTGAAGAATTCCAGAAGGCAATACTTGCAGAAAAGAAATTATTGGATGAAATGAGTAAAACTTTTGAAAGAGAAGCACTTGTTTTAAGTCCTGAAAAACAGCAGGAGAAACAGCGGGAATTTAGAATCAGGGCCAATGATTTTAAAAAAATGCAGCAAAACTTTCAAAATCAATTCAAAAAATTGGAGTTCCAGAAGTTAAATGAAATCCGCAAACAGGTTTTTGAAATTGCCGGTCAAATAGGAACCAAAGAGAGTTATACACTGGTTCTTGAAAAAAAAGCTTCTGGCATAGTTTATTATCCCAATACACTTGATATAACTGACAAGATTATAAAAGAGTATAATTTAAAAATTTCCAAGGCAAATTAATTCTCTTTGGATTTTAAACAATGGGACTATCTGTTAAAGAGATTGCAAAGATAATAAATGCCAGCATTATCGGGAATTCTGATTTTGTTATCAGAGGAGTCAGCTCTTTTCACGATTCAAATTTATATGATATTACTTTTGCAAGTGATTCAAAATTTTTAAATAATCTTGCACAAACTTGTGCTGGAGCTGTAATTATTCCAGACTCACATATTGTTGATGGTGATTCTTTTAAAGATAAAGTTTTATTAAAAGTTAAAAATCCAAAAATTTCGTTTTTCAATCTTGTATCAATTTTTCATCCTGTAAAGAGAAAAAAACCTGGTATTCATCCAAATTCAGATATTGGGATTAATGTTAAAATTGGGAAAAATTGTATTGTTCAATCCAATGTAGTGATAGGTGATAATGTAAAAATCAATGATAATGTTCACCTTATGCCGGGTACCTATATTGGGGACGATGTTGTAATAGGTGCCAGCACCTTGATTAAACCCAATGTCACCATTATGGAAAAATCAATAATTGGTGATAATGTAGTTATTCACTCTGGAACAACCATTGGATCTGATGGATTCGGGTTTGCTCAAAACAGTGAAAAACATGAGAAACTGATTCATACAGGCTATGTAAAGATTGGTAATGATGTTGAAATTGGCGCTGGTAATACCATTGACAGGGGAACACTTGGAACTACAGTGATTGGCAATGGTGTTAAAACCGATAATCTTGTACATATAGCACACAATGTCAAAGTGGGAGATAATACCTTAATTGTTGCCCAGGTTGGTATTGCCGGAAGTACAACAATAGGTAAAAATGTTATTATTGCTGGTAAATCCGCCATAACAGGGCATATTAAGGTTGGAGATGGATCTATTGTGGGTCCATTTACTGGTGTTTATTCCAGTGTGCCTGAAAACGAAATTGTATCAGGTATTCCACACATGCCGCATAAACGCTGGCGTAAAGTTGTAAGCATAGTATCTCGCCTGCCGGAAATAAGAAAAAAACTTTTTTCCATAGAAAAGAGAATAAAAACTTTAGAATTGCCTTACAAGGAATCTAACAATAATAACCATGATAAAGAATGAAATATTTTTTTAAAAGAATAAAGCTTAAGTATATGGAGTTAAAATGATTCATCCCACAGCCATTGTTGATCCAAAAGCTGAAATTGACAGCAATGTTGAAATAGGACCCTTTGCTATTATTAAATCTGATGTAACCATTGCCTCTGGTACTACCATAGGCCCTTATACCACCATTGATCAATATGTAAATATTGGAGCTGACTGTACTATTTTTCAATATGCTGCCATAGGAGGTGCTCCCCAGGATCTCAAATTTCATGGAGAAAAAACTTATCTGAAAGTTGGCAGAGGAACAATAATCCGTGAATTTGTAACTATTAACCGGGGAACTCAATTTGGTGGTGGCATTACAGAAGTTGGAGAAGAAAACTATTTAATGGCCTATACCCATATAGCCCATGACTGTAAGACTGGGAAACAGGTTATTCTGGCTAATAACTCTACACTTGCAGGCCATATCATTATCGGTGATAATGTTACTATAGGTGGCTTGGTAGCAATTCATCAATTTGTCCAGATAGGAGATTATGCCTATATTGGTGGCAAATCAGCAGTTATTAAAGATATCCCGCCATATGTAATAGCAGCCGGCGATCGTGCAAGTCTTCATGGTCTTAATAATGTTGGCTTAAAACGGCGCAAATTCCCTAAATCAACACTTCGCGAACTTAAAAAAGCCTATCGAATATTTTTTAGGATCGGGCTGACAGTTAAACAGGCTTCTGAACGTGTTAAAGCTGAAACTGAACAGATTCCTGAAGTGCAGAATTTTATAAATTCCATTGTTAGGTCAAACAGGGGGGTTACAAGATAATCTGGAGGTCACACGCATAAAAATGAAGATTGGACTCATAGCCGGTGCAGGACAGTTTCCAGAACTTTTTTCCAAAAAAGCTGCTAAAAAGGGCTATCAAGTCTATGGAGTTGGTTTTCATAATGAAACCGAAAAAACCCTTTGCGACCATGTTCAGGAATTACAATTAATTTATATTGGTCAGATTTCAAAGCTCATAAAATATTTCAAAAAACATCAAATCACCCAGGCTGTGATGCTCGGCTCCATCAATAAAACAAATATTTTTAAAAATATTCGTCCTGATTTTAAGGCTCTCTCTTTTATTGCAAAAACCATAAAAACCCATGATGATTCTGTATTGACTTCTTTTGCAGATCTGCTGTTAAAAGACGGCATTGAAATTTTGCCTTCTACTTTTCTGCTTCCTGAACTTATAAGCCCTAAAGGCTGCTGGACTAAAATTAAACCAGATAAAGCTCAAAAAAAAGATATCACCCATGGCTGGAAACTTGCCAAACAGATTGGTAAACTTGATATTGGGCAATGCGTAGTAATCAGCAATGGAACTGTCCTTGCCGTTGAAGCAATTGACGGTACTGATTCTACCATTAAACGGGGAGGGCTTTTATCTAAAAAATCAGGTGCTGTTGTTGTTAAACTTTCCAAACCCTCCCAGGATTTACGATTTGATCTTCCCTCTTCAGGCATTCAAACCATTGAAACCATGCATGAAGCAGGTGCTAATGTCCTTGTATTGGAAGCTGAAAAATCAATCTCTTTTGACAGAAATGCAATGATTACCCTGGCAGATAAATATAAAATATCCATTCTCGGGCTTACAGATGATGATATCTCTTAAGTAAAATGAACCTGTCTGTAAAACTTAAACATATAATGGTGTTAACCGGCGAACCGTCCGGTGACCTCCATGCTGGACACCTTGTCAAAGAAATAAAAAGATTGAACCAGAATATTTACTTTTCCGGCATAGGTGGAAAAAATCTTGAACATCAGGGTGTTGATCTCTTTTATAATATTGAAAACCTCTCTGTCATGGGATTGATAGAAGTTATTATGCAGTTTAAACAAATCAAACAGGCCTTTGATTTATTTAAAAAAAAACTTGAACATAATAAACCAGATTTACTGATACTTATTGACTACCCTGGATTTAACCTGAAAGCTGCAAAATTTGCCAAAGAGTTATATAATATAAAAATTTTGTATTATATAACTCCCAAGGTTTGGGCATGGAATAAATCAAGACTTAAAAAAATCAAGCTATATATTGATCATGCAGCTTTAATTTTGCCTTTTGAAGAGAAAATTTATAAAAAAGCCAATATCAATGCTACCTTTGTTGGCAACCCTCTCATGGATAATTACCCTGAAAACATATCCAAACCTTTTTTGCCAAAAGATAATTTATTAAAGAAAAAAACTCTGATTATCGGCCTGTTACCAGGGTCAAGAAAAACTGAAGTTAATAATCTGTTTGCAATAATGATAAAAGCTGCTCAACAGATTTCAAAATATCTGCAAACCTGTAATAATCAAAGAGTTACTTTTATTATATCCAAGGCAGATTCAATTAAAAAACAACACATTGAAATGATTTTAAAAAAATCAGGTCAGCCAAATCTATTTAAAATCAGTGACATGCCCGTAAAAAAAATTTTTATACAATCTGATCTTGTAATTGCAGCATCCGGCACTGTCACACTTGAAGCAGCCCTGTGCTGTGTTCCTACCATGATTATATATAAAATGTCATGGATAACCTACCACATTGCAAAACAGGTTGTTAAAATAAAATATGTCGGACTTGCCAATCTTATTGTGAACAGGGAAGTTATGCCTGAACTTTTACAGGATGATGCAAGTTGTGAAAAAATCAGCAGCAAAGCCATATATATGCTTGATAATTTAAAATATTTTGAAAATCAGCTGCAAATGGTTCGCAAAATGCTTGGTAATAAAGGCGCATCATATAGAACTGCAAGGCTTGCAATAAAAATGCTTTAAGCTGTATGGCATATTCGATTTGACAAAAAATCAAGGATATGAGATTTGAGGTATGGGGTTGTGGAAAAACAGATTTCACAATCTGTTTATTATTTTTTAAACTTTAAATTTCATCTGTTTTATGGAAAAATTAAGGATTTTATTTTGATGACCCTGGAGTTGGTTCTACTTATTATTGGCCTTATTTTATCAGGTTTTTTTTCATCATCTGAAACTGCTCTTTTTTCAATCAGTAAAATCAAGGCACTTCATATTGCAAAAGATGGTTCAAAAACAGGAGAGTTAATATTAAAAATGAAAGAGGACTCCCATACTCTTTTAACCACTATTTTGATAGGCAACAATCTTGTTAATATTGGATCATCTGCTGTTGCAACATCCCTTGCCATTGCATATTTTAAATCCAACGCCGTGGGTATTGCAACTGGTATAATGACAATTCTCATTCTTATTTTTGGTGAAATATTTCCTAAATCCTACGCTAATAATAACAATATTCTTGTTGCCAGGGTTGTGATTTATCCAATTTTCTGGTTTTCAAAACTCTTTTTCCCTTTGATATATATTTTAAATTTTATTCCCAGACTCCAGGGAGTCAAAGATATTTCCCATGAGACTGTTACGGAAGATGAATTAATGACCATGGTGGAAGTTGTTAAAGAAGATGGTGAAATTAAAGAGGAAGAACAAGAGCTTATAACTAATATTTTTGAGTTTGATGACACTTCATGTTCCGAGATTATGACTCCAAGAGCTGATATGTTTGTTATTGACGTATCCGAGACCTTGAATATTGAAAATATTCTTAAAACCGGGTTTTCCAGGATTCCTGTTATTGAAGATTCCATTGATAATGTTGTTGGAATTTTAAATATTAAAAACCTGTTTGTAAGTTTTCAAAAAGCGTGTGCTTTAGACAGTGTGAAATCATTGGATGTAAAGGCAATTATGAAAAAGCCTTACTTCATACCTGAATCAAAAAAACTTGACTCTCTTTTACAGGATTTTAAGCAGAAAAAAAACCACCTTGCCGTTGTTGTGGATGAACATGGAGGCATTTCTGGTATCGTAACTCTTGAAGATGTAATAGAGGAAATATTCGGGGAAATAGTTGATGAAACTGACAGGCTTGTACCGGATATTGTTAAACTTAAAGGGAAAAAATGGCTTGTTTCGGGAAAAATTGATATTGATGACTTAAATAAAGAGATTAATATCAAAATTCCTGAGTCAGCTATTTATGATACATTTTCAGGTTTTTTCTTAGAACAGATTGGCAGAATTCCAAAACCAGGAGAGTCAATTATTGTGGATGAATGGACAATCACAGTTAAAGAGATGGACGGCAACAGGATACGAAATTTTATCCTTAAAAATGAAAAAGCTTAAGGCATGATTGATTCAAAGAGTGATCTTTACTGTATTTTCGGAAATCCTGTTGAACACTCTAAAAGCCCTGCAATGCATAATGCATGGTTTGAGCATTATAAAATCAATGCTGTTTATACAGCCTTTAAAATTGATAATATTGCCCATGCCATTACAGCAATGAAAACCTTAAATATTAAAGGAGCTTCCATAACCATTCCCTTTAAGGAATCTGTCATGGAACACCTTGACCACATTGATGAAAATGCATTAACTATTGGTGCAGTAAATACTATTATTAACAAAGATGGAAAACTTTCAGGTTTTAATACAGATTTTATGGCAGCAATTAAACCTTTAAAACCATTTGGAATAAAAAATAAAAAAGTTTGTATACTTGGTGCTGGTGGTGCTGCACAGGCTGTTGCCCATGGTATAAATAAAAATCAAGGGGAGCTTGTTATCATTAATAGATCCATTCAAAGGGGTAAACAGCTTGCTTTAAAATATAATGCAAAATTTATTTCAATGCATGAAATAAATAAACAGACAAACTTTAAAACAGATATCCTGATAAATACCACTTCAGTTGGAATGTATCCTGGAAATAAAATAGAAAATTCTCCTTTTCCCTCACATCTATTGGATCATAAAATGGTTGTTATGGATATTATTTACAATCCTTTGAATACAAAGCTGTTGTCCCAGGCTCAAAATAAGGGATGTAATACTATTAACGGTTTATCCATGTTTATGCATCAAGGTGCAGCACAATTTAAATTATGGACGGGTATCTCTCCTGTCAGCATGGATCAGGTTGTTGTGAGCAAATGATTTTTTTTTTAATTGGATACAGGTGTACCGGTAAAACAACCACAGGACAAATTCTTGCCGAAAACAGAGGTTTTGATTTTATTGATCTTGATCATGCCATTGAGATAGAATCAAAATCAAATATTACACAAATTGTAGAAAAATATGGCTGGGATAGATTCAGAGAACTTGAAAACCGGGCTCTTTTTAATTTAAAAAATAATACAAATCTGGTTGTGGCCACCGGCGGCGGCATTATTACCAAACCTGACAACCTGAAATTCATCAAAAAAAGCGGGTTTGTCATCTGGCTTGATGCAGATATTAAAACCATACTGCATAGATTAAAAAATGATATTAGCACTCTTTCATCAAGACCTTCCTTGCTTGGCAAGGATATTATTGAGGAGACAGAAGAGCTTTTAAAACAAAGAAAACCTCTCTATGAAAAATGTGCCCATATGAAAATTGATACCAAAGATACAACACCTGAAACAATTGCTAATATAATATCCAGGAGAATAAAACATGTCAGGCAGCAGCACAGGTAAAGCATTTAATATTACAACATTTGGGGAATCCCATGGTAAAGGCATTGGTGTTGTGATTCAAGGTTGTCCTTCAAAAATTAAAATTGACAAAATCTTAATACAAAAAGCTCTTGATAAAAGAAAACCAGGAGCTTTTGTGTCCAGTACAAAAAGAGAGGAACCAGACAAAGTAAAAATCTTGTCAGGAACATTTAATAATATGACCACTGGTACCCCTATTACTCTTTATATAGAAAACCAGGATGCAAAACCAAAATCCTATGATAATATTGCAAAGGCTTTTCGCCCGGGACATGGAGATTATACCTACCAGGCTAAATATGGCATCAGAGATTATCGCGGAGGGGGCAGGGCTTCTGCAAGGGAAACTGCTGCCAGGGTTGCAGCTGGAGCTGTAGCCCAGTTGATACTTGATCAGCATGGCATTAAAATTAGAACTTATACATTGGAAATTGGAGGCATCAAGGCTGTTAATATAGATGATATATCACAAAAAAACAAAAACAGTCTGCAGTGTCCTGATTTAAATGCAGCCCGTAAAATGGAAAAAAAAATTAATAAAATAAAAAAAATGGGTGATTCTCTTGGCGGCATTGTTGAAGTTCTTGCATCCAACGTCCCAGCAGGATTGGGAGAGCCTGTTTTTGATAAACTTGATGCAGATATTGCCAAGGCTTTGATGAGTATAGGTTCAGTTAAAGCAGTTGAAATCGGCGCAGGAATTCATGCTTCGCAAATGACTGGCTTTGAAAACAATGATCAGATACTGTCCACTGGATTTGTCACAAACAATGCAGGGGGAATCCTTGCAGGTATTTCAAATGGGGATGATATTATTGCCAGGGTGCATGTAAAGCCAATACCATCTATTTCAAAAACTCAAACTACAATTGATGAACATGGAAAAGAGACTGAAATTTCAATTGGGGGCCGCCATGATATATGTGCCATTCCAAGGATTAATATGGTCTGTGAGGCCATGATGGCTATAACAATAACTGACCATTTACTTCGACAGAATAGATAATTTTTGCAACTTCTTTGTTGGTCAAAAATTATCTATTTTGTAATAACATGTAATAATTTATGTTTTTTAATGTGGTCTTATTTTTTTATGATATCAGACTCAAGATGTTCAGCAATGCCTATTGCTTTATTTAAGGAATCATTGATCATAAATAATTGAATTTTTAAAGTTTTTAAAGAGGCAGGGGTTGTAGATATTTTTTCTTTGCCAGAGAATAGTGTTGCAAGTTCTTTGGATTTTTTAGCAAATTCAGTTAATTTATTGCTGAAACCTACAATTTCATCAGACCATTTCTCCCTTTCGTCTTCGGAAAGCTCTATATTTGCATTACCAGTTCCATTGATTAAATGATCAATCTGATACTCCTCAGGGTTTGCTATGATTTCAAACATTTGATTCTCCTTTTAATTATTTGATTTATTAAATTAGTTCTAAAGCATATATTTTAAGATAATATTTATGTCAAGGTTTTGCCCCATAGAACATTTAATATTCAGGGGAATATTATTTTATTTTTTTATTGTAAAACAAGATTGAACTTAGTTAATGGTATTTTGATCAACAGATTCAAAAACACCAAAAAAAATAACGGTTGAATATGAGTTCATTAATCAGCCTGGGTTAAAAAGAAGTTATTTAGTTCGCCCTTGGTATAAAGGATTTTTAAAACTGAAAAGTAATATATATATTGGGCATCTGAAATCCGTCTTTGAGCTGAAACAAGTAAAGTATTTGCATCCATTATATCAATACTGTCAGCCATGCCGTACTTAAACTGCATTGTTACGGCATTAAAATTTTCCTTTGCAGCTTTGAGTTCATCCTGTAAATTCACTAAAGCACTTTTTGCAGCTTTATTATCAAGAAAATTGACTCTTGCTTCAAGAATAATCTGTTTTTTTTGTAAAGAGAGAGCATTTTTTGCCTTTCTTAAATCAGCACGGGCTTGTTTGATCTGGGCACTTCTCAAACCGCCATCATATAAAGTAAATACAAGCTCCCCAGTAAAATAATAATCTTTAGTGTCATATTCCACACTTATGGGATCATCATATTGGATATCTGTCTCTTTATAACCAGCTTCAAGAGATAATGCAGGCCAATAATCACTTTTTTCAAATTTAATGGTCTTTTCCGCGATTTCAAGATTTTTGTTTGCCTCTTTAATTTCAGGTCTGTTCTTTAAAGCAGAAGTTTTAATTTCATCAAAAGTAAAATTATAATTTCTATTTTCTATTATGTCTTCTTTTTGCAGGTTAAAATTTTCATCTATTATCACAAGATTATGTAAGGAAGCTTTGCTCTGTAATACTCTATTTTCTGCTTTTACCTGTTCTGTCAATGCTTTGGATAATTCTGCCTTTGCTCTGTATAAATCAGTTTTTGTTACATTTCCAACGCTTAATTTCTCTTTTACAGCATTTTTATAGGTAGTTAAACGTTTTACATCAGCCTGGGCAATTTCAAAAAATTTTTGGGCACTCAATATATTATAATATGCCTGGGAAACCTGTAATAAATACTGGGCACGGATGCTCTCAAGGGATAATTCTTTACCCTCAATGATATCTTTTGTAACATCATAGGCAATTAATTCTTTTCCATTAATGGT
>JAOZRI010000155.1 GCA_029940235.1 Desulfobacula sp.
GATACCATAGGGTGCAAGGTCACCGGAAATAACACCGCCGCAACCAAGTTTAATAGTATCACCGGCAAATCCGGGCATTGCAAACAGACTTACAGCCAACAGTGCAAGCGCTAAAGCTTTTAAAAAAAATTTCATTTTTTCTTCCTCCATCGTTTAAATTATTTAATGTTACATGTAAAAAAAATACAAGTTTTGCAACTATAAAATCAAGACCTTATATTAGTCAAGAAAAAAGAGCGAACTGGGCCAAATTATATGATTTTGAAACTCTTTTTGTGGCACAATGATATTGTAGCACAATGGAGCAATTGAAATGGTTAGAAATGAAAAATAAGAGAGGTGTATATCTGATGCTCTTTGACGTCTGAAGAGTAATTAAAATTTTTTAAAATTGACTCTTTTACGTTGTCTGCCCAGCGAAACTGATAGGCAATGTCAAACACCCATGATCCACAAGCCAGACCACTGCCCAGTGAGAAACCATAATATTTGTCAGGAGAACCTGTGGGAGGTGCCGGGTCATAAAATAACCCTGCCCGCAAAGGTATAACAAATTTTGGATCAATGATGAGGTATTCTCCGCCGATTCTCACCTGGATTGTTGAGTCTATATCAGACTCCTGCCTGGATAGTCCGGTTATGGGAGAAACTTTGGTGCCATCGGCCTGGGTTAAGATAAAATCCTTCCACTCTGTCCGGTATATATCAGCTGATATGGTCAAGGCATCAGAGAAACGATATGCTGCACCCAGGCCATAGGACATGGGCATGTCAAGGTGCTGTCTTTCATTTAAACTGCTGCCTGAACTGGAAGAGTATGAAAAATCAAGATCTGCTGTAAAGCTGGTTTTTAATACAGTTCCCAGGGTCAGTTTGCCAGTAGCATTCCACAATATTCCCAAATTAGTATTAAAACCATCAAATTCATAATTTTTTACTGAAGTTTCATTGCGACTTATGGGAGTAACAATAAAAACAGGGCCGGGAGGGTCAATGGTTAATGTGCCTGCAGCAGATTCACTGTATTTCTCTCTCCATCCATTATTACCAAACCACTTTTTCCAGAAATTCAAAGTGAATCCCATGGATAATTTTGGATGTATTTGCACACTGTACGCCAGGCCAACTGCATAGAGATTTCCTGTCTGCTCCATATCTATATTTCGGTCAAGATCCCAGGTATTAATTCCCTGCACCTCATGCTGGGAGAGAAAAAAAGAGCCGCCGGCATTAAATTCATAAAGATTCTGATAATTGATTGAGACAATCATATTGGTGTTAAAAAGCTCAAAGGGATATGAGGCAGAAAAATAATTAATACTTATTTTATCTATGGAGTTGGAGTTGTCAGCTTCGGGATTAGTTCCATAGGAATCATCACTGCTGCGGTAAACATAATTGCCAACCATGGAGATCTCTGGTGTTTCAAGTTGAATAAGACCGGCAGGGTTCCAGGAGGCAGCAGTTGCATCATCAGCCACACCTATAAAAGCACCTCCCATGCCCATTGCCCTGGCACCTGATCCCACAGGATTCCAGGAAGATGGAATATCAATGTTCTGTAAAAGATTGGCAGTACAATGTACAGGAATAGTCATGACAACAGACAAGACCAAGAGAACAAAAAGCAATATCTGTATGTAAACTGTTATAGTTTTCATTAACTTATTCATAAACAATCAAGTTTAAAGGGCATTAATTAGTATCATCATATCAACTCCATCCACATCGCCATCCCCGTCTGTATCAGCGTTGCAGGGATCTTCCTGGGTGCAGTCAGCATTACCAAAGCCTAAGCTTAATACTTCTACATCTTCATTGTCAACATGACCATCACCATTAAAATCACCTGGTATTCCTGCGCCTGCCAGGATAATATCTGCTGTGGTAAATCCACCGTTAAGCAGGGTTATCTGCAGGTTGCCGTCCTGATAACCTTCAGCATCAGCCTCCAAGGTATAAATGCCTGGATGACCGCTGCCAAGATAATAGCCAGTAAGATTGCTGCTGTTATCTGTTAACATCTCTATGTCAAACCCCTGGACAGAAACAGTGGCATGTACGATTGTGCTGTTATTGATATTATATACTCCGCCGGATATCCAGCCGTTGATGGCATTGTCATTATCAACTTCAAATGTCCAGTCAGTTTCAATGCTTGTGGTTGCAGCTCCATATTGATCAATGGCGGTTACCTGCCATAGATATCTGCGTTTTTGTATAAACATTGCCTCTTCACCAATAAAGGTCATACCCTGGGTCAGGTTTTCCAGAGTATAATTAAACACTTCAGCAGTTCCCCATCTTGAATCTGTGGGATCATTTATGATTTCTACTGTATAGGTAACAGAATCTTCATCCGGATCAATGCTTGTCTGCCATCCAAGCATAAATCCTGTGGTGCGAAAAACCGGATCATCTGCCGAATGGGGAAACAGCAGATGAAAAGCTTCCGGAGCCTGGTTTCCCGTTTGATTTTTATAGATAATTGACTGTTTTAATGCAGACACCTGACCGGTTAGAGTATCTTTAGCAAAATAGTAGATATAGTAAATACCAGGGTCTGTAAATACATCAGGTGCCGTTACCGGTTCATAATAATCCCAGGCTGAATTATATTGGGCTAATGGTATTGTTGTCAGATCCATGGTTGCCTGACCGGTTCCACCGGGATCAATGGGATCATGACCAGGAACTTTAATCTCAGCCCAGATGTATGCCGCACGGGTATTGTCATTTACCCTTGCCCATATCATTGCACTGGTTTGAATCTCATCAAGAAAGAGGGTGGGCGTAACAGCTGTCACGCTTACATCACCCGGAGCATTGGCAGTGGCTGGAGTAATCCCGAAAAAAATGGTATCACTGAAATCACCATCTAATACACCAAGGTCATTACTTCCTTCACCATCGGCAGTATCATCAAGCATGGGATGCTGGCGTGAGTTATCATTAAAAGGTAGAGAAGGCAATATTTTATCAGATGATGTAAAAGCTTCAGTTAAACTTACAGCTTCTTCAAAGCATTGTTTGATTGATTTACCAACGCCAGCAGCCTTAAACAGTTCTGAAACAAAATATTCACCCTCCCGAATAGTGTCCTGATCCAATGGGCCTTTATAGGATGATTCACCTTCAGCAGCACTGGTTATAATTACCCGGTTGGGACCTGAAAGCTCATCAATATAAGAACCTGACCGGCAGAATCCTAAAATACTGATAATTTCCTGGTCGGCAGCATCGCCGGTAAGACCAGTCTGCAGGGCTGTCTGCCAGGTTTCAAGATCGGCAGAGCTTATTATGACTTCTGTTGTATCAGTATCAATATGAAATTGATCATTAGCACCATGATCAATCATGACAATGAACAGGTTGGCTGGCTTGCCTGCAACCTCCTGATCTGGATCTGGGTTTGTAAAATCAGGGTCTATTTTGTCCCTTGCCCAGATAGTGATGGCATCGCGAATACCGTCCCATGTGGGTGGCTCATCAACATTCACTCCAATACCAGTTTGATCGGTATCATAGTTAAAATAAAAGATATCTTCGTCAAGAAGTCCTCTGCCCTTTAAGGTGTTGTAAACAAGATTACAGGTTTTGTTGTGGGAGGCAAGACCCTCTTCATTGATAAGTTTACCCTGGACAATGATGGCATATCCAGCCGTTTCCACTATCTGGATTGTCATTTCCATGGATGTTACAGCTTCATAACCATCACTGCCATCAAAAACTGCTCTAAGAGTCCAGGTGCCAAGTGCATTCATACCATTATAGTTAAGCAGACTGAAATGTCCCCATTTATCATTGGTAAAAACAGTTTGAAGGTCAGTCTCACTGTTTGGACCAATTATTTCAATTTCTACGGGAACGCCTGAAAGATCAGCACCGCAACTGGGATCTGGTGTAAAAATACCGCCGATAAAGGGAATCGGCTCCCCAAATTTGCTTACAAGATTGGAGGTGTCCAGGATGAGACTGGTTTGAGCTTTTGCAACAGTCAGTGCCTGACTGGTTGATGTATCTCCTTGTAAAATATAGTCACCCACCCAGCTGGCTTGAATAACCCATTCTCCTGAAGCTTTAAGATCATCGCATTTAAGATCATAGGAAAAATTTCCAAGGGAATTTGCGATAACAGTTCTGTGTACGGTTACACCCCCTGGCAGACTCATGGCAATATCTACAAAAGCACCGCCCAGGGTTGGCGAAGGAGAAATATTACCTGTGATTTCCATCCATTCACCTATAATGATATCATGGTCAGAAAGCTTTAATGAAATTTCAGAAGGAGGTGTGTCCCCATTGTAGTTAAAGGTCGCATAAATGGTGTGATTAGTATCGACTTCACTGAAGGTATATTCACTTATTACTCCCGCAGAGACATTGTCCACCATCACATCAGCAATTTCATAATCACTGTCCGCGGTAATGTTTAAAGTCACAGTTCCCTGATCTTCAATAAAAGTGTTGCCGGCAGGGGTGATTTGCCCCCCATATCCGGCAGAGGCTGTTATGGTATGCTGGTCAAAATTAGCAGTGAAAAAGGCCTCAATAGTGTGATTATCAGCTATAAAGGGAAAGGTATAGTGGTCAATGACTCCCACTGAAGAACCATCAACTAAAACATCGGAAATATAATAGCTGTTATGAGAGTTGATAATATACTCTTTGCTATATCCCTCGTATACATAGCTTGTACCTGGTGGATTAATCACTCCTCCAAGACCCCCAATGGTTGTAATGGTGAATATGTTATCTGTAGTGGGGTAAAATTCATCAGCACCAATATCAAAACTACCCTGTGCCGGTCGTAACTGATCATCAAAATCGTTTGTTAAACCAGTATCAGTAGCGGCTCCCACATTTTGTGAAGTGGCAGTGAGTTGATAATTATCAATGGAATAGGCATCACCTGTATTAATCTCGCTGATATTGCCCAGAATACGAATCTGATTCCTGTTATTGTCAATTATTTTAAAATGTAAAGGGCTGGATGTGGTTGAGATATTCAACAAAGACCCTGTCCACTGATTTTTCTGCCAGTCCTTTTTCTGGTCAGTTACAGTAGTCAAGTTGGTTTGTGGATCATATGTTACTTGATCTGTCCACGTGCTTGACTCAATATTCTCGCCAACCAGTCCAGGTAACCAGTCTTTGTTGTCCTGGCAATTCTCGGTCATGTCATCAATAAACCACACTTCATTTCCCAGTGGTGCTGCATTTCTATGAAGCATATTGGTGATGGAGGATGAATCAAAATTATTATTTCGGATGAGTGGGAAATTATTTTCCTCCTGCTCAATGGCAGTATACATATTAGTAAAAATATTGTTCTCGATAATACTTGATGCAGCATCATCAGTTAAATGTATTTGGGACTCTCCGGAATCTGCTCCATAAAAGGTATTATTACTAATGGTTGCATCCATGTAATCAAGGTAGATTGCAGCGCCCTTGGCAATAGCCGAACCAGAATTATATATGAAAAAATTATTGGCAATAAGGGTATCTTCCACCGGAGGGTCAATATAATAGTGATCACCATTCAGTTGAATTCCTGCTCCTCTGCATTCACTGCCAGAACAATAGTTACCACTAAAAATATTATTAATAATTTTTCCTGCAAACCTGCTTTCTATATAAAAAGATACTCCATCACCACTTTGGGAGGCATAATATCCAATAGGGAAAATATAATTACCGGTAAAGATATTTTCTTCAATATCCCCATACATATGATTTTGAATATAAAACCCCGCACCACACCCACCATTGCCATAAGCACCTATAAAATTTTGATTAAAGACATTCCTGACTATATTCCCATAGAAGCTGCCACTGATATAAAAGGCACCACCATCGCTTGAATCCTGCAAAATACCATTTTTCGTAAACGTATTATCAATAACATGCCCAGAGAAGCTGCCAGTGGTATT
>JAOZRI010000156.1 GCA_029940235.1 Desulfobacula sp.
GTTGCCGGCATGAAAGAATCTCCAATAAACAAGGGGGCTATTTGCGCTAAAGGTCATGCTGCTGCTCAATGGGTATACTCTTCTGATCGTTTAACCCATCCTTTAAAAAGAGTAGGTAAAAAAGGGGAAGGTAAGTTTAAAAAAATCACCTGGAATGAAGCAATTAAAACAATTGCTTCTAAATTAAAAGAGCAGAAAGCCAAATTTGGACCGGAATCACTTGGTATACTTGCCCCGGCAAAAAGATCTTACAATGTATATTTTAACCGTTTCCTGCAGGTTCATGGAAGCCCCAATTATGGACACAGTGGCATATGTGTTCTGCAAAGGGCATTTGCCTTTCATTATACTCTTGCTGACAGGCCCATGGCTGATAATTATGAAAACAGTGATCTTGTGCTTATCTGGGGCCGGCAACCTGTATACTCAGGTCCTGCCATGGCTCCTGCCAAATCCATAGTCAAAGCAAAAGAGAAAGGAACAAAACTGATTGCAATAAAACCGTCTGTAGAACCGGATATGGGTTTTGTTGATATATGGGTGCCTGTCAGGCCTGGAACAGATGCAGCACTTGCTCTTGGAATGCTTAATGTCATTATTAATGAAGACCTGATTGATAATGAATTTGTAGAAAAATGGTGTGAAGGTTATGAACAGTTAAAAGAGCATATCCTGCAGTATAATGTATTGTGGGCAGAAAAAATCTCCGGGGTTCCTGCTGAACAGATCAAAGAGATAGCAAGACTTTATGCAACCACTAAAAAAGCATCAATAGATTTGGGAAATGGTGTTGAGCATGCACCTTCATCAAATGATGCAATCCGAGCCGTTGCGATTCTCATGGCTGTAACCGGTCACCTTGACAGGCCAGGATGTAATCTGTTTGGACCCTCTCCTTCAAAAATGCCGAAACCTGCCAGCATTGACCTAAAGGACAGGTATACCCAGGAGTTTGTAGACAAACTCATTGGCCCTGAGTTCCCTAAAGCTTTTCAACCTTTTCTTCATGGAACATCATCTGCTTATTATAAATTGCTTGATGCCGTCCTTACTAAAGATCCCTATCAAATTAAAACCATTATTGCACCGGGAACACAGCCTTCAGTAAGTACCAGGGGATCAAAAAGGGTACTTGAGGCACTCAGGGAACTGGATTTTTATGTAGTAGTTGATGTGGCAAGGACAGCTGATATGGATTACGCAGATATTGTAATGCCTGTAGCAACTCCATATGAGACAGATCACCCTTTTGAAATCAGGGGCAATTGGATTATGGCCAGAAACAAAGTTATTGAACCTCTGGGTGATTATAAATCCATGTATGAATTTTTCCTCGACCTTGGTGTGGGAATGGGGTATGGCTCTGATTTCTGGAACGGAGACATAAAAACCTGCATGAATTATCAGTTGGAGCCCTTTAACATGACCATTGATGAACTCAGAGAATATCCCACTGGCATCACATATGAAACCATACCCAGAACATATGAAAAATATAAAATGGTATTTAATAAAAAAAGTCCAAGATTGTCAGGGGAGCCATACCTTCCTGATTGCAAAGTGGCAATTTATAATACAAGCTTTGAAAAAGCAGGTTTTAATCCTCTGCCAGAATGGAAAGAGCCCCCTGAAAGTATTACCGGCACACCAAAATTTTTGAAAAAATATCCTCTGCTCTTATCTGACTACCATACATCTAAATGTTTTTCAGCTTCATGGCAGAGGAATGTTCCATACCTGAGAGAGATCATGCCATATCCTGTTCTTCACATTCATCCTGATGCTGCTGATATTCGCGGGATAAAAAATAATGACTGGATAAAGGTTGAATCACCGCATGGTTGGATGAAAGTAAAAGCCGAAATCTATCCTGGAATAAGGTCGGATACTGTAATGATCCTGCATGGCTGGTGGCAAGGATGCAAAGAGCTTGGTATGAAAGATTTTCCACTGCTTGATGGTGGTGCCAATGTGAATATAATGTATAGTGTTGATCCCCAAAAGGCATTTGATCCAATAATAACAGCAATGTCAAGCCAGACACTTGTTGAGGTAAGCAAAATATAACCTTTTTAATTTATTGATTAGCATTCAGGAGAATCAACAATGTCTGCCCAATATAAGATCTCGTTTATAGAAGAGAGATGCATTCAGTGTCATGGCTGCTCTACAGCATGTAAAAGCTGGAATGAAATAGAACCTGGAATACACTTAAGACAAATAAAAAATGTTTGGCATGGAAAGTATCCAAAAGTAAAGATCTCATCACTTTCTATGGCATGCAGGCATTGTAAAGACCCTGAGTGCATGGCAGCATGCCCTGTAAAAGCAATCACAAAATCCAAGACAAACGGGGTAGTGATTGTTGATAAAGAGAAATGTACAGGCTGTAAAATATGTCTTAAGCAATGTCCCTATGACATACCTCAATTTGGAGAGGATAAAAAAATGTACAAGTGTGATATGTGCATAGATAAAATAGATTTCGAAAAAACAACTCCACCCTGTGTAGAAACATGTCCAACCAATGCACTTTTATTTTCTAACCTCATAAGCACTGAAAAGTAAAAAAAGTTCACTGCTGCATTACACCATGAGGTGAAAATTTTTTACCCCATGGTGTGATTTTTTTGTTATTAACTGCCTAATCTTTTGATTCAGCTATATAAATTTTTCTGGCACGTTTTCTGCTTTGTTTTTAATCATGACCATTAGTATAACCATGCTAAAAAAACGGATTTTTAAATAATGATTTTGATGTCACTTTCTGGTTTTGAAAATCATCAGATTGTCGATGGATTTGAATGTCTGGAATTTTCAGCGTTAAAAGCCTAAGACGCCGGAGATGATGTAAAAGCTCTTTTAAGTGAAATCAACTAAAATTAAAGGAGAATGACTATGAGTATGAAAAAGAAAATTTTTAAAATGATCATGATAGTAAGTAGTCTTATATTAAGCAGCGCTTTACTGCAACCTGTAACAGCTGCTGATAAAATAACCCTTAATTTTGTCTCATTTGTTCCCAAAATGAATATCACGTACAGGGAATGGGCTCCACTCTTTATCGACAAGATCAATGAACGCGCTAAAGGAGAACTGTTTATTAAATACCGCGGAGGCCCTGAAGTCATTGGAGGTTTTGACCAGGCAAAGGCAGTTGCAAAGGGGACCATTGATATGGCTATGGTGCCCACAAGCTTTTATCCCGGAGTTGTTCCCGGCGCAGATACCATGCGCTTATCAAAAATTTCCACAGCAAAAGAACGGGCTAACGGCACATATGATCTACAAAGAGAGATACATGAAAAAGCCGGAATCTATTTTGTCGGGAACTCAACTCCGGTCCAGGATCACTTCTTCTGGGTCTGCCTGAGAAAACCGGTCAAGACCCGTGAAGATTTTAAGGGACTGAAGATTGGAGGCAGCCCGCCGTTCTTACCCTGCTTTAAGGCTTTAGGCGCTTCTCCTGTAAAGGCCGGCCTCCCGCAATATTATCCTTCAGTCGAAAGAGGTGTGTTTGATGGTAATATTATCGGGATGGATGTTTATCTTGCAATCCATGAATATGAAGTTGCTCCCTATGTAATTGATCACCCTTTCTACAAATCTACCAATGTTATTATCATGAACCTGAAAAAATGGAACAGCCTGCCGGATCATCTAAAAAAATTGATAGATCAGGTACAGATGGAAACAGAGCAGGCAATGCTTGAGGTGTGGGAAGGCGCTGTAGCAGGAATGAAGAAAAAGGCAATGAAAGAAGGCGCAAAATTTATCAAACTTGAACCGGATACAGCCAAATGGTATGTAAACACATTTTATGATGTCGGATGGAAATACTCAGAGGAAAAATTTCCACCGGATGTTATCCGAAAATTCAAGAGACTGATATCTGAATCGTCAAAACCATGACCCGCCTGGACTCAATTTTTGATTCTATCCTTGACGCCTCAGCATTTTTAGCTGGAATACTTCTCGTATTCCAGATGCTGAGTGTTTGCTGGGAAGTTGTCATGAGATATTTCTTTAACAGCCCGACTATCTGGGTAATGGAAATTTGCGGGTATACTCTCCTTTGGATACCTTTTCTCAGTGCTGCATGGGCTCTACGGGAGGGTTACCATGTAAAAATGGACATTATCACAGTACACTTGAGCCCTAAAAGTTTGTCAGTCTTGAATATGATTACTGCTGTTATAGCAGCTGTTATCTGCTTTATTATCACCTTTTTCGGGATAAAGGTGGCAATAGATCTCCATCAAACTAATTTTCTTACCCAGACCGGTTTAATGCTCCCTAAATGGCCCATTGTGGCTATTATTCCTGTAAGTACACTGCTGTTATTTATTGAATTTCTGCGAAAGATATACAAATTGTGGATAAAGTGAAAGTGGTCAAGCAAAACAAGACCCACAGAAAATTAAAAGAACACCAATGAAAGGTAACGATTTATGGAATGGTATTTTATACTTATTATTATCTTTTGCTGCCTGACAATCCTGATGCTGTCAGGGCTCTATGTGGCATTTTGTTTTCTTGCTATCTGTATTGTTGGGATGTTTGTGTTTTTCGGTGGCGCTGTAGGTCTGGAACAGCTTATCATCAGCATGTATACAACGTTGAATTCATTTATACTGCTACCCATTCCCCTGTTTATCCTTATGGGCGAGATCATGTTTCACTCCGGGATTGCACCGTTGCTTATAAAGACAATCGATAAATTATTAGGACGTCTTCCCGGCAGGTTGAGCTTACTGGCGGTGGGAACAGGGACTCTTTTTTCAACTCTGACGGGAACCAGTCTGGCCAGTGTTGCAATGCTTGGTTCGGTACTGGTCCCGGAGATGAAAAAACAGGGTTACCGGACACCCATGAGTCTGGGCCCCATCCTTGGCAGCGGCGGCCTTGCCATGATGATTCCTCCAAGTGGTCTGGCTGTCCTTTTGGGTGCCATCGCAGAAGTCTCTGTGGGCAGAATTTTAATAGCGATCATAGTCCCGGGACTGCTCTTGGCTGTTGTTTATTCGGCATATATTGTTATCAGGTGCCTTTTGCAGCCCTCTCTTGCTCCAGCCTATGAGATCAAACATATCCCCTGGTCTGAAAAGTTTGCAGACCTGATAAAATACGTTCTCCCCCAGGGAATTATTATTTTTCTTGTTGTGGGTGTTATTTTTATAGGTGTTGCCACACCATCAGAAGCTGCGGCTACCGGTGCAATAGGTACTATCTTCCTGGCTTTCTGTTACCAAAGAATGAACTGGAAAATCTTCAAAAAATCAATCAGGGGCACTATCGGTGTATCAAGCATGCTCCTGCTTATAATCGCAGGTGCAACAGCATTCAGTCAAATACTGGCATTCAGTGGCGTGACAATCGGTCTTACAGATATGGTTATGGGTCTTCCTCTTCCTCCCATGGCAATAATTATCATGATGATGGTTATCGTGCTTTTTCTTGGGAGTTTTATGGACCCGGTCGCTATCATGATGATTACACTGCCTGTATTTATTCCAGTGGTGAAATCGACAGGCTATGATCCTGTCTGGTTTTGTGTCTTATACCTCCTTAATATTGAGATGGCCATGACAACACCACCATTTGGCATGGCTCTGTTTGTGATGAAGGGTGTGGCACCACCCGGAACAAAAATGAAAGATATCTATTTTGCAGCTTTCCCCTTTCTTGGGTGTGATCTTTTTGTGATGATATTGATATTGCTTTTCCCCTTTATAACCCTCTGGTTGCCGGGATTGATGTGAGGATATTGAGTTTTATGGGTTTTATTTTTACTGGAATTATTTTTACACTATGGAGTAATTTTATTTCACCCCATAGTGTAGACTCGCTGCAATCAGCTGCCTATCCATTGAATTAGCAAGATAAATTTTTCTGGCACGTTTTCTGCTTTATTTTAACCATGACCATTAGCA
>JAOZRI010000557.1 GCA_029940235.1 Desulfobacula sp.
CAATAATGGCATCCCAGTCCTCTTCTTTCATTTTCAGAAGCATGGAGGGTTTTGAGACTCCGGCGTTATTAACAACAATATCAACACCGCCAAGCTGTTTTACACATTCGTCCACCATATTTTGTGCGCTTGTGTAATCTGCTACATCGGCAGCAACAGCAATACCTTTTCTTCCAAGTTTTTCAATCTCAGCCACTGTATCTTTGGCTGCAGCATCATTGGAATGATAGTTTACAAGCACATCAGCTCCCTCTTTTGCATACATCAGGGCAATGGCTCTTCCTATTCCACGGCTTCCACCGGTTACAATGGCTTTTTTCCCTTCTAATTTCATTTTTTATTTTCCTTTAAATTTAGTATCTGACCTGAAGTGTTTGTTCAAACACTAATCAAAATCTGGAACAAGTACAATTCTTTTGTCAGGTGACTGTTTATGGGCTTCGTCAAAACTTTCCTGTATAGTACTCATGGGACGTGTCTGAACAAATTCTTCAAAATTAATTTTACCACTTGTAACCATGCTTAATACTGCAGGATAGTATTCAGGCAGACAGCCCCATGTTCCAATCAGCTCAGCATCAAATGCCATGAGTCTGGAAATGGAGTATTCAACTTTATGGGGACCAAATCCAACAACAACCATTTTACCTGTAAAACTCAATAAAGCAAGACCAAGTTCCTGACCGGGTTTTGTGCCGGAAACTTCAAATATTTTCCACCCGGTTGAGGCAAGACCGTTCTCTTTTCTATAGGCTTTAAGTTCTCCTGAAACATCTCTGGAGGTTTTGCCCATGGAGTTAACAGCAAAGTCAGCCCCATTTTTCAGCATTGTGTCCAATCTTTCCTGATTTATATCAATTGCAACAACAGTGGCAGCTCCAAGAGCTTTTAAAATCTGAACCATATACTGACCCACACCGCCTACACCAATGACAATAACATTGTCTCCCACCTGTACATCAGCACGTTTGGCAGCCTGAAAAGGCGTAGTTGCAGCATCTGCAACAACAGCAAGCTTTTCAAGTGGGATATCTCCGCGGTTTTTAACTTCGCAGATATCAATGGCAGGAACTGGAATATGGCTTGAAAAACCGCCGTAAATTCCCATGCTGTTTCCCGGCATTTTCTGGGCCAGGCATCGATTACCTCTGCCTGTTTTGCAAAGGTAGCACTGCCTGCATGGCATAACAGCAGGGATTATAACTTCCTTGCCTATCCATGCTTTTTCACCATCAACAACTATGCCTGAAATTTCGTGTCCCAGTGTTAAAGGAGGTTTGTTTACAGTTGGCACACCTTGGTAAAAATATCCAAGATCTGTATGGCATACACCACAACCAGCAACTTCCACCAATACTTCACCAGGTTTAAGCTCTGGTACATCAATCTGTGTTTTTTCTAATTTGCCAGGAGTGACTTCCCCTGTTTCCCTATCTTTTTTAAAGGGAGTAACCATTTGCCATGTCTGAATTTTATCAGGAATATTTCCCATGTTTTGCTCCTTTTATTTTACAAAGCTCAAGCATTCAGGTTTATCCTTGCCTATCGCTATAAGCTTTTGATTTGCAACGTACTCAAATTATGATACGTTTCAGCTATTACTTAGATATTTTATAGTTATATTAC
>JAOZRI010000558.1 GCA_029940235.1 Desulfobacula sp.
TCTTGATCTTGAGTACATGATTGACGGGAATCAACTTAAATCGGAAAATAGAATTTCATTTGATAATTTAACTTTAGGAGAACGTGTGGAAAGCGAGCAGGCAACTTCCCTGCCTGTCGGCCTTGCAATCTCTTTATTAAAAAATTCTAAGGGACAGATTGACCTTGATTTGCCTGTAACAGGGCAATTGGATGATCCTGAATTCAGTATTGGTTCAATTGTGTGGAAAATGATTGCCAATTTGATCTTAAAGGTTGTGACTTCTCCATTCTCAGTTATTGGTTCCATGTTTGGAGGAGGAGAAGAACTTGGATTTATTGAGTTTGAATATGGCAAGTACACCATAACTGATTCAAATTATGAGAAAATTGATAAAATTGCGCAGATACTTGAAGCAAAACCTTCCATAAATCTTGAAATTCAGGGTTTTTATGACAAACTTAAAGACTCTGAAGCTCTTAGAATAAAAGGTTTTGTAGATTTAATGAAAGCTGCTAAATTAAAACGGATGATTGCTTCAGGTTCCAATGCAGCAACTCTTGATGAGATCACCATTGAGCAGCAGGATATTGAAGATTTTGTCATGACTGCCTATATGGCAGCAGAATTTCCTAAACCAAAAGATGAAACAGGCAAAGAAAAACAACTTGATATTGAAGAAAAAAAGAAATTGCTTATTACAAATGCACAAATCAGCAATGATGAGCTGCGACTTCTTGCCATGGAGCGCTCAGAAAAAATTAAAACTTATATTCTTTCCACGGGAAAAGTTGAAACAAAAAGAGTATTTTTGCTTGAACCTAAGGAAGACGATGAAAACAATGCAGGACTGGTACACTTTCTATTAAAGTGATAGTGGTTTGATAGTTCACAGGTTATTTTGCAGGTAAGATATCTTTTTTAACGCTGAAATTGGGCAAGTTACTACCCTGCAATAGATTATCAGGATGTCCTTGCAAATTCACCTTTTAGTTTCTGTTGAAGTTTTTCTGTTATTTTAATGATCTCTTTTAGCAGAGTATGATCAAGGGCTGATAGATTATCAATATAGATATAATTATCAGCAGGTTTCTCTTCATCAATAAGCGTAGTGATTTGCCGCAAAAATCTTAATTGCATCATATAATTATAAGCTCTTATGATATCAATATACTCCTTGTTAGTTATGGCATGTCTGGTATAAAGTCTGAAAAGTCTTACAAGAGTATTGGACTGCCCAATGGCATTTTTAAGGGAATAAATTCTTGCAAAATCAATAATGGGGAGCATTGCCTTTTTTATATCTATGGAGCCTTTTTTATCACCTTCAGTGAGTGTTATAAGTTTTCCAAACATACTCAATGGAGGTTTAATTGTAAGAGAGTTTTCCGTAAGGTTTCTCAGGAAAAACGCCCCGTTTCCAATGGCCTTGAAAAGATAATTTTTGAGTTCATCTGAAAGGGCAATATCACCCCAGGTCCCTCTAAAATCAAAAAATATACTGGAATTAAGGAGATTTTCAGGAGCTGGAGTCTCTATCCAGGCTTTAAAATATTTTTTCCATTGGGACAGAGGCTGGCACCATTTTGGATTGCTGGCCATATTGTCTCCATCACAGTATTTGTATCCGGCCAGAGCAAGCTGATC
>JAOZRI010000157.1 GCA_029940235.1 Desulfobacula sp.
TGTTCCTATGTTCACATGCGGCTTGGTCCGCTCAAATTTTTCCTTAGCCATCTTTGTTTTACTCCTCTTTACTTACTTTTCATAGGGGCACACCCTAATGGGTCAACCTTGTCCTGTGAAATAATATCAGAAAATTTTTAATATAATTACCATCTGAAATGAGCAAATGCCTTGTTGGCTTCTGCCATTTTATGTGTATCTTCTTTCTTCTTCATGGCTCCGCCACGACTGTTGTACGCATCCATCAACTCTGAAGCAAGCTTGTTTGAGTAGCCTTTTTCAGAACGGCTTCTGCTGAAATTAATCAACCACCTAAAAGCAAGAGCTGTCTGCCTGGCAGGTTTAATATCAGTTGGTACCTGATAAGTAGAGCCACCTATTCTTCTAGATTTAACTTCCACTGCAGGTCTGATATTATCAATTGCCTTTTTAAATATATCTAAGCCAGGTTCTCCAACTTTTTCTTCAGCCATACCCAAAGCTGTTATCACTGCTTTTCGGGCTGCATTCTTTTTCCCATTCTTCATGACGCAGTTAACAAACTTTGCAGCAAGTTTTTCTTCAGGCGTAGCATTTTTTGTTATATTATCAAGGTTGATTTCTTTAACTGCCATTATTTATGTCCTTATAAGGAGGCTATTTTAGACCTCCAGTGCTATTTAATATTTATTTAGGTCTTTTTGCACCGTATTTTGATCGGCCCTGTCTTCTATCATCTACACCAAGTGTATCAAGAGCACCTCTAACTATGTGATATCGAACACCTGGAAGGTCTTTTACCCTTCCTCCTCTAACAAGAACAACTGAATGTTCCTGAAGATTATGACCCATCCCTGGTATATATGCAGCAATTTCCATTCCAGTTGTCAAACGCACCCTGGCTACTTTTCTCAGAGCAGAGTTAGGCTTTTTTGGAGTTGATGTATATACTCTTGTACAGACACCACGTTTTTGTGGCCCACCCTTTAAAGCAGGTGTGCTTGCCTTTTTGACTGCTTTTTTTCTACCTTTTCTAACCAACTGATTAATGGTCGGCATATCTTTCTCTCACGCTCCTTATCAAATATAAACTTGCCATACATGGCAAAATGTTGAATATTACTTTCACTCAATCAAAATGTCAAGGTTTTTTTAATTTTTATTTAAACCTGTTCAACCTCTCCAAACCCTACTTCAATATCAGCATAACCTGGAAAACCTGTTCCAGCCGGGATAATACGTCCCATTACAACATTTTCTTTCAATCCTTTAAGACTATCATATTTTCCTTCTATGGCAGCAAGGGTCAACACTTTTGTTGTCTCCTGGAATGATGCAGCTGAAAGAAAACTGTCTGTTGACAAAGATGCCTTTGTAATACCAAGGATCAAAGGTTCACCTTTGGCAGGCTCTCCTCCATTCATGGCAACTTCTCTATTTGTCTCTTCAAACAAAAGCCTGTCAACCTGTTCGTCTGGAATAAAATTGGTATCACCTGTGGTAATAATTTTTACTCTTCTCATCATCTGGTGGATTACAACTTCAATATGTTTGTCATTAATTCTAACACCCTGGAGTCTGTATACCTCCTGAACCTCATCCACAAGATATTTTGCCAATGCAACTTCTCCTTTGATATTCATAATATCCTGGGGGTTTGCACTGCCTGCCACAAGAGGATCTCCAGCTTTGACATAATCACCGTCATAAACGGTAACATGAAGTCCTTTTGGAATTGAGTATTCTTTCTTTTCACCAACTTCTGCCGGAATAACTGCAACTTTCTGTCTTCCTTTAGTTCCTTTGGACACCTCAATATACCCATCAATTTCAGTGAGCACTCCAGGATCTTTTGGCTTTCTGACTTCAAAAAGTTCAGCAACCCTTGGAAGACCACCTGTAATATCCTTTGTTTTTGTGGTTGCCCTTGGCAGTTTTGCAATCACATCTCCTGCCATAATATGATCATCTTCACCAACTGTAAGGATCGCATTGACAGGCAGATAATATCTTGCGGTTGTTTTAGCATTGGGGAGTTTAACTCCTTTGCCATCTTTATCCTTGATGGTGATTCTTGGGCGGATCTCGCTGTCTTTACCTTCTATAATTGTTCTGGAGACCTTACCGGTTACTGGATCAATCTGCTCTTGAACAGTTGAGCCCACTTCTATATCTGCAAAGCGTACACGGCCTGACACTTCTGTAAGAATTGGTGTTGTAAAAGGATCCCAGACAGCAATAACATCACCTGGCTCCACCTTATCTCCATCCTTAATAAGCAAAGTTGCACCATATATAACTGTCTCTTTGGCTCGTTCCCGCCCATCCTCACCTGCAATGGTTATTCCACCGCCTTTCCTATTCATAACTATGACTTCATTATCAGCAGAAACAACGGTCTGAACATCTTCATTATATTTTAAAACACCACCAACCCTTGCTTTAATTTCCGCAACTTCCACTTTTCTGGAAGCAGTACCACCAATATGAAATGTTCTCATGGTTAACTGGGTTCCAGGTTCACCAATGGACTGAGCCGCAACAATACCAATGGCCTGACCAATTTCAACGGTTACTCCATGGGCAAGATCCCGGCCATAACATCTTGAGCAGACACCATGTCTTGAATTACATGTAAGGACAGAACGGATTTTAACTTTCTGAACCCCGGCAGCCTCAATTTTTTTAACATCGCTTTCATTAAGTTCAGTATCGGCACCAACAATAAACTCATCGGAATATGGATCTAAAACATCTTCTTGTATAACTCTTCCGAGAATTCTCTCACCAAGGGTTTGAATAATTTCACCCCCCTCATACAGTGCTTCCACCTCAATACCGTTAATGGTACCACAATCTATTTCAATAATAGTACAGTCCTGACCAACATCGGCAAGACGTCTTGTTAAATAACCTGAATTTGCAGTTTTCAATGCAGTATCGGCAAGACCTTTACGTGCACCATGGGTTGAGATAAAATATTGAAGTACAGAAAGACCTTCTCTAAAACAGGCCGTAATGGGATTTTCAATGATTTCTCCAGAAGGTTTAGCCATCAATCCACGCATTCCAGCAAGCTGGCGCATCTGATCTTTACTTCCACGGGCCCCGGAATCTGCCATTACATAAACTGCATTTAACTCTTCGGGAGTATCATCGTTTTCCGAGCTTTTGGGATTTTTCATTACTTCCATCATGGCATCAGCTATGTCTTCAGTGCTTTGTGCCCAGATATCCACTACTTTATTATATTTTTCTCCCTGGGTAATGAGACCCTCTGAATACTGCTCTTTTATATCTTCAATATTTTTTTCAGATTCTGCAATTATATCCCATTTGTTATCTGGAATAATCATATCTCCAATACAGATGGAAAGACCACCCAGAGTCGAATGCTTATATCCAATATCTTTAAGCCTGTCAGAAAGGATCACAGTCTCTTTTAAACCAATATTACGATAGGCATAATCAATGAGTTTGACAATGGAAGATTTGTCCATGAGTTTGTTGACAAGATTAAAAGGCAGAGTGGTTTTACGCTCATTCACTTTAAATATGGTATAAGAGTCACCAACTTTTCTAATACCTGTAAACTGCTCTAATTTCAAACCATAAAGCTGTTCTACAACTATTTCTGATACCTGAAAAATATTTTTAAACTCTTTTCTGGTAAGCAGGTCTGTCTTTCCGAGGGTCTTTTTAATCTCTTTATCTGTATATTTTTTCAACACCTTGTTAAAATCTTTACCAGCTTTTAACTCTTCCATTGCAGCGTCGCACTCTTCTCTGGTCTGGGTTCTAATCCTGGTAAGAGAGAGAAGAGTATCCCCTGGAATTGCTTCCCAGAGAAGGATTCTTCCCGTTGTGGTGTCATATATTTCATCATCAATTCTAACTTTAATACCGGCATGCAGTGCAAGCTCACCAGCATCATAGGCAGTTCTGACTTCTTCAATGTTGGAAAAGGAAATCCCTTCACCCTTTTGCTTATTAATTGCCCTTGTCATATAATAAATACCAAGAACAATATCCTGGGTCGGCACAATAATAGGCTGTCCATTTGCAGGAGACAAAATATTATTGGTGGATAACATCATTATCCTTGCCTCAAGCTGGGATTCAAGGGAGAGGGGTATATGAACTGCCATCTGATCACCGTCAAAATCTGCATTAAATGCAGGACAGACCAGAGGATGAAGTTGAATTGCTTTTCCTTCAATCAAAACAGGTTCAAATGCCTGGAACCCAAGCCGATGAAGGGTTGGAGCCCTGTTGAGCATGATGGGATATTCTTTTACAACTGACTCAAGTGCATCCCACACTTCTGTCTCTTCTCGCTCAACCATTTTCTTGGCACTCTTTACTGTTGAAACAAGGCCTTTTTGTTCAAGATAATTATAGATAAAAGGTTTAAACAATTCTAAAGCCATCTTTTTTGGAATACCGCACTGGTGGAGTCTTAACTCTGCACCAACTGTAATAACAGTACGACCGGAATAGTCCACACGTTTACCAAGCAGATTCTGCCTGAACCGTCCTTGTTTTCCCTTTAAGGTATCACTTAAGGATTTTAAAGGTCTTTTATTGGTGCCTGTGACAACTCTGCCATGACGACCGTTATCAAAGAGGACATCCACGGCTTCCTGGAGCATTCTTTTTTCATTTCTGACAATGATATCAGGAGCGTTGAGATCAACAAGTCTTTTCAGACGATTGTTCCTGTTTATTACCCTTCTATAGAGATCATTCAGGTCAGAAGTTGCAAAACGTCCACCTTCAAGGGGAACAAGTGGTCTTAAATCAGGAGGAAGGATGGGACATGCTGTCATGATCATTCGGGTAGGTTCAATCCCGGAATTTAAAAATGCATCAATCACCTTAAGCCGTTTAGCCATTTTCTGTTTTTTAGCCACAGATTTTGTCAAACGGATTTCTTCTCTTAGCTCATCGTGAACCTCTTGCAGATCAATCTCTTCAAGCAATTTTAAAATTGCCTCGGCACCTATTCCAGCTTCAAAATCTTCTCCAAAAGTATCTAAAGCCTCATAGTATTGATCATCGGACAAAAGCTGAAGTTTTTTCAGGCCAGTCTCCATTGGATCAATGACAATATAGGAGTCAAAATAGAGAACCTTCTCAAGATTCTTAAGTGTTAAGTCAAGCACATTACCGATTTTACTGGGCAGGCTTTTCAAAAACCAGATATGGGACACAGGAGAAGCAAGCTCAATATGAGCCATTCTCTCCCGGCGTACTTTTGACTGAATAACTTCAACACCGCACTTTTCGCACACAACACCGCGATGCTTCATTCTTTTGTATTTACCGCAATTGCATTCGTAATCCTTAGTAGGACCAAATACTTTTGCACAAAAAAGTCCATCCCTCTCTGGTTTGAAAGTTCTGTAGTTTATTGTTTCCGGTTTTTTAATTTCACCATTAGACCACTCTCTTATCTGGTCTGAAGAAGCAAGGCTTATTTGAACACCCTTATAAATCTTGGGGTCCTTTGGTTTTGCGAAGAAATCATATATATTGTCCAAAATCTTCTCCTTATCTATTGCCTTCTAAAAGATTTATATCCAAACCCAGACTATTCAACTCTTTTGTCAGAACCCTGAAAGATTCAGGCATTCCCGGCTCAAGAACGTTCTGGCCTTTTACTATTTTTTCATACATCCTTGTTCTTCCTGTCATATCATCGGACTTAACAGTTAAAAATTCCTGCAGGGCATGGGCAGCACCATAGGCTTCCATTGCCCACACTTCCATCTCTCCGAGTCTCTGTCCACCAAATTGAGCTTTACCACCGAGTGGCTGCTGGGTGACAAGGGAATAGGGACCAATGGAGCGGGCATGAAGCTTATCATCAACAAGATGATGCAGTTTAAGCATATACATGGTTCCAACTGTTA
>JAOZRI010000158.1 GCA_029940235.1 Desulfobacula sp.
AGATCAAGGCTTTTGATAATCTGTTTCTTCTCTTTGCTGAACCTGAACATTCGCTTCCTGCTTGTTGCCTGGGCATGGCTGCCCGGAACAAAGGGACCAAAGGGCAGCTGAAAAAATGAGTGAAGAGTGACCCCTCCTGCATTGATGGCAGCAACTCCGGTTGGAGCGGTTACAATCATCCTTTTTATGCTGTTTTTACTCAAATTACGCAAAAATGTTGTTTTGCCAGTACCTGCCTTGCCTGTCAGAAAGATATGGTTATCAGTGTATTGGACAAAATCCCATGCCAGCTGCAAATCAGGATTTTCAGAAATATTTTCAATGCTTGTTTCAAATTTTGCAACAATTTGCTTTCCATCTGCCATATCACAAGTCCATGGATTAAATTATTAATTTCTCAATGAGAATTTTAATTAAAAAACACAAATTAACTATATCTTATTCAATATAGAGGAAAAAGGATAAAATCAATACTTGTATTTTTTAGAACTTAAATAATTTGTTGATAATATCCAGTGTAAGGCTGATTACCTTATGGGAGCATTATGGATCATTGTTACAAGTTCTTGATTGCCGGAGTGGTTCATTGTTTGAGTGAGCAGGAACGAGTTTTTTGGCGGTCAGCAAAGGTAATCATAGAAATTGTTGCCATGTCCATCCAGCGGACATAAGGTGATCAGCCTGGTAACGGGTTATGGAAAACATATCATGACAAATATCAACTTTTGAAAGAATTTACTTTCTGGGATGATCTTTTCGCCATTGTTTTGGGCTGATATAGGATTTGCCCTGGCTCCAAATTCCTTTTTTAGCTCTTTTTGCCCTTGATTCTTCCATGAGGTATGTTTTTGAATCAAGATTTTTTGGTCGCCTGCCTTGATAGACTTCGGCAAATCCTGCTTTAATCATTTCAAGGTTGGCATTTTTGCCATTTACAAAAACTTCGGCAAGCTGTCTGTTATAGCCGCCTGTACCATAACTTTTAATAGCTATTGTTTTATTATTTAAAAAATTTTTTAAATATAGTTTTGCTTTTTGACTGAAAGGCTGATCCGGCCTTTTTCCATAACCTGTTTCAGGGCAGTCAATTCCCACAAGGCGAATTTTAAACGTCAAATCAAGGCCAGTAACCTTTATTGTATCACCGTCATAGACCTTTAATACTTTAAATTTTTGACCCCTGAATACAGTATTACTCTCTTCAAATTCTTCAAAATTTTGATCCTGGACAGGAGCTATATTGCTGAAATGCCGTATTCCTTTATCATCTGTCCAGAAATATATATTACCCAGAAAAAGGATACTGCACAAAAATATTAATAAAAGATAAATAGAAGTTTTAAACATAAAGCCTAAGTTAACATATATTTTTTACCAGTACAAAGGCAGACCACTTTTTAGTGTCTCTCTGCCAGATCAGCTCCAAACCTTTTTTAGAATAAAGAGTGATTACATTTTCTTTTTCCCATTGTCTCACCCCGGATATGATTGCAATACCACTGTTTTTTAAGCTTTTATAAAGCAAATCAGACAATACTGTTAATGTGGGAGGTCTTAAATTGGCACAGATAATGGAAAATCTGTTTTCACTCTCATTCATTGTATTTTCAATAACAGTGATTTTATCATCAAGATGATTTAATTTTATATTGTTTTTAGCTTCACTTATGGAGACTGGATCAATTTCAAAGGCCTGGCATGATATGACACCTGCAAGACACATTGCTATGGCAAGTACGCCAGAGCCTGTTCCAATATCAGCTCCCTTCAGATTTTTATTAGAATGAAACATCTGTTTTTCAAAAAAACAAAAATCAATAGCTTCAAGACATAGATTTGTGGTCGGGTGGTTGCCGGAACCAAAAGAGATCCCCTGGGAAATAATAATTTCAATAGTATTTGAATTTAATTGGCCAGGATTGAATTGGGCAGAAAATCCAGGTGGTTTGAGGATAAAATTCTTTGTGATTGAAACCGGCTTTAAAAAGCTTTTTTCCACATAGGTTGAACCATAAATATAATTATAGCACAATGTTTGATCATCAATAAGTTTTTGTACTATATATTTGGCTTCAAAAAAAGATATGGACAACACTGTTTTTATTTTTTTTATATAAGCTTGTGCTGTGAGTCGTTCTTCAGATTGAAAAAGTATGTCTAAAATTTTTTCCCTGTCAGCTTTCCCTGTCATTTTTTATTGCCAGATTGTAAATCAGAGGGACCCATGATTTTCTTTTTTTAAAAGATCTGCATAAAACAAAGCAAATTCATACATTCCCTTGATTTTTTCCTCCTCATTGATAATGCCAAGACACATTTCAAAGGCTCCCTGGGCAAATGAGTTTGAGTATTCATCATGATCAATATCTGATAAAAACTCCCGGATTAAATCCTGACTTGTCCGCTTTGTTTTATCTTTTCTTATATCAATGGGATCTTTAGGTTCCTGGAAAGGATCCCACTCTTCATAGCCTTTTTTCAAGATCTGTTTTTGACCTCTTTTGCCCATGGCATCAAAAATTGCTTTTTTCTTCTCTTCTATCTGCTCTCTGCTGAATTCTTCCATTATTTTTTTACTCCAAGGTAGTCTTCGGTAAATTCAGTTATCATGGCCATGGAAACCGGAATCAAAATTTCATGCATTTTAATTTTTTCCGAATTGATATCCTGAATCAATTGTGCAGAAAGAAGCTGGAGCTGGCCATAAATTTTATCCATATTCATTGTTGGATAGGGTTTGCCCTGGATGAAATTTGTCCTGCCACAGATATGACTTACACCTGCTGTGGATGTTGGAATCCCGTAAACTCTGCATGTAATGGGGCGGTGTTCATACATTACACATAAATTATCTTCACCAAGAAGTGGACATCTGATCCTCTCCTGGGACATTTTTGCTACAATCTCTAACTCATCCGCACCTTTTTTAACCTCTTTAAAGGCATTTCGTTTCATCTTTACCAAGACACGGTCAGTCTTACCTGCAATCTCAACAAGATCATTTTTAGGCTTTCCTGAAAAAGTCTGTAAAAATTTATCATTTAAATAGAGAGCTTCTATGAGTGTAAGATCAAAAATTGCATAACAGCAGTCAGAGCATTTTTCCCTGCAGAATACCTCTTTGGGGAACTCTTGTTTTACCCGATCAAAAACTCCATCTACCATTTGTACCAATGCTTCATATTTAACAAAATGTTCTTTTAAGTTTAATGCCATACTCTTTATCCTTTTATAAAACTCTAAATTGAATTTTCGAAAACCTTATTTACCTATACAAAAATTATTGAATATATTATCCAAAATATCAACAGAAGCGGTCTCACCTGTAATTGTTCCAAGACAATCAATACTGTTTTTAAGGTCAATTGCAAGCATCTCTTCTTCAAGAGATTGTATAACTCCTTCTTTGAATGCTTCAAGGCCTTCAACAGCCTGCTCAAGAGCTTTTTTATGCCTTAGATTTGGAATAATTGATGATTTTTCCAAGTCCAGATCAGCAATACAGATATTTACAATTTTCTGTTTTAACTCTTTAATCCCTCTGTTTAAAAGAGCAGAAATTTCAATTCTTGGAATATGCTGATATTTTTCTGAAAGCTCTGGCAGGTTTTCTTCTTCAAGATCAATCTTGTTAACAACAAAAATGACTTTTACATCTCTTAGTTTGTCAGGCAATAGTATTTTTTCAAATTCCCTATCAGAAAATGAAGTACCAGGCTCTTTCATGAACAATACAAGATCTGATATATTTATATGATCCTTTGCCTTTTCAATGCCGATAATTTCAACAAGGTCATCGGTTTGGTGAATCCCTGCTGTATCAGTTATGACAAATGGTATCCCATCAATATTAAGTCCCTCTTCAACAGGGTCACGTGTTGTCCCTGGAATGGCTGTCACAATAGACCTGTCCTGTTCAAGCAGCCTGTTCATCAAACTTGATTTTCCCACATTGGGTGCACCGCAGATGGTAATTCTGATTCCATCCTTTAAAAAACAGGCATCATCATGCTGCTTGATAAATTCCCGACATTTTTCAAGTATATCATCAATTAATTCAATCTCTTTTGCACCAGGTTCAAATGATTGTACATCTTCTGGAAAGTCGATACTAACTTCAATCAAAGATAAAAGATTAATCAATTTATCTCTTAAATCATTGATTTTATTTTTTAGAGTTCCCAGATTCTGGGAGGCAGCAAATTTTAAGGCATTTACCGATTTTGCATTGATTATATCTGCAACAGCTTCTGCCTGGGTCAAATCAATCCTGTTATTTAAAAATGCTCTTTTGGTAAACTCTCCGGGTTCAGAAAGCCTTGCCCCGCAGGAGAGTATCTGCTCTAAGATAGTTCGTAAAACTATGGTTCCTGCATGGGCCTGGATTTCAATAACATCCTGGGCAGTGTAAGAGCGGGGTCCCTGCATGGGAATAAGCAGAACTTCGTCTATCACATCATAAGTTTTCAGATCAAAAACATATCCGTGATAAACTTTATGGGATTTTAAAAGCGGGTAAGTTTCAGGTTTTGATTTTCGAGTTGAAAAAAGCCTTGAAGCAATATCAAAGGCTTTATCCCCAGAAATTCGTATGACACCTATACCGCCGCTTCCAAAGGGAGTTGCTATTGCGGCAATTGTATCATTCATCTGTTTTATCTTTTAGACTGTTTTTTCCCTCTAAAGGAATTCTTCTTTTTAGGGAAAATCACAAGGCGTCTGTAATATCCATCACCCATGCTCTGGGTTCTGACTTTATTATCATCTTTTAATGCCAGATGAACAATACGTCTGTCCTGGGCGCTCATCTGATTAATAGTTGCAGGCCGTCCTGTTTTTTTTGCTTTGTCTGCCATTTTATATGCAAGGTGTTGAAGGTTTTCCTTGCGCGTCTCCATATATCCTTCAATATCCACCCTGACTCTTACCCTGGCATCACTTTTCCTATTAATTATTTTATCGGTCAGAAACTGCATTGCATCAAGGGTTTGACCTTTGCGGCCAATCAGAATACCAGCATTACCGCCTTCGATGGTTAAAGTCAATCTGTCACTTTTGGTCTCATGGCTTACACTGGCATCATCAGTAATAAGATCAGCCATCTTCTGCAATGCTTCTGTGCCAAGATCTATGGATTCCTGAGTTACATCAACAGCCTCTGGTCTTTCATGGGATTTAACTCTTGTCTCCTTGCCAAAGGCTTCATCCACTATGGACTGAATTCCTTCTGATTGCGCTCTTGCTGCTTCATCAATATCATCAGCTGAAAGATCAACTTTTATTCTTGCATCTTTCCTTCCCACAATTCCAAAGATTCCAGACGTGCCTTCTGAGATCACATCATATTTCAAATCATCGGCAGAGAGTGATAATTTTGAACATGCATTTTGAATGGCAACATCTACATTTTTTCCGGAAAATTCCTGAGTTTGTGTCATATTTCCTCCTGCTTTAAGCAAATTTCTTTTGAATATAATACTGCTGTCCCATGGATATGATATTGTTCACAAACATATACAAAACCAGTCCAGCCGGGAAATTAATAAATAATACAGTCATGAATATTGGCATTAGCATCATCATCTTTGCCTGCATAGGATCTCCTGTGGCAGGTGTCATTTTCTGCTGGAGTAAAAAAGATGCGCCCATGACAAGTGTTAACATGGGCAGGCCGTATGGGGCCTGCATCATTGGGATTGCAAAACTAAATTCAAACAGTCTGTCTGGGGCAGACAAATCAGCTATCCATCCAAAAAACGGAGCATGGCGCAGTTCAATGGCTTGGTAAAGCATCCTGTAAAGTGCAAAAAAAATAGGCATCTGTACAAGCATGGGCAGACAACCGC
>JAOZRI010000159.1 GCA_029940235.1 Desulfobacula sp.
TCTGAGCTACTGAACTTTCGGCGGTCGCCGAAAAATACAAAGAATTCCAGAAACTTGGTGTGGAGATACTGGCCATGAGTATTGACAGTATGTTTGTTCACAAAATGTGGGACGACAATGAGCTTGCCAAAATGGTTGATGGAGGCGTTCCTTTTCCCATGCTGTCCGATGCAGGCGGGAAAATAGGCAAACTGTTTGGCATATTTAATGAAGCTGCAGGCGTGGAAAACAGAGGTAGATTTATTATTGATCCTGATGGCGTAGTCCAGGGCTATGAAGTATTGACACCGCCAGTAGGACGTAATGTTCAAGAAACTCTCCGCCAGGTACAGGCATTCCAACTGGTCAGAGAAACCAAAGGTGCACAAGCTACACCATCAGGCTGGCAGCCTGGGAAAGTAACTCTTAAACCTGGACCTGATTTAGTAGGCAAAGTATGGAAAGAGTGGAAAACCGATATGGCATTTGATTAACGGCCATGTAGCGGATCTAACATATTTGATACAGGCTTTTCTATTTTTTTATTTACAGAGCGTTGTCCAGAATTTGAGTAAAAAGAGTTGGAGTAATATTATGTTTTTTACACTCTTTTTGAAATGATAATTCATTATACTGCATCTGGCAATGGGTACATGCTGTGCAGATATAATCTGCCTTTGCTTTTATTGCGGCATCTAATTTGGAATTAAGAATTTTCAAAGAGAGTGTTTTACTGTTTTCTAAAATCGGGTTTCCACAGCACTCAGTGTTTTTTGACCACTCTACACTTTTTAATCCTGTTATATTTATAAGTTCCTCAAATATTTGGGGTGCATGGGGATTGTCAAAGCCTGTGACAGTAAAAGGTCTTAAGGCATGACATCCATACTGGGTAACAACTTTTTTTTCCGGCAGTCTGTTTTTAATTTTCTTTTTTAAATTCAGAATGCCAATATCATTATATAAAAAGGTGAGCAGATGTTTTATTTCTGTTTTTCCATCCCAGAAAAGATTTTCCTGTGCCAGCAGGTCATTGAATTTTTGTTTTAATTCACTGGTTTGTTTTTTTGCTGAATTCTCAATTTGTCTTCCCAGTTGTTTCCATTGCAAGGATGCATATTGAAGTTGCCCATAGCAGCACATACAGGGGGTAATAATATCGAGTTTATATTTTCTGGCCAGGGCAAGATTTCTTAATGAGGAAAACATACAAACTTCATAATCTGTATTCCTTGCTGGATAGCCGCAGCAATTAAAGGGCAGTTCAACAAGTTCCACTGAGAGTTTTTTCATAATGGATTTAAAAGATATACCATAATCTTTTAAATAAAAATCAATTTTACATCCTGGAAAATATGCAAGCTTCATTGTTTTTCTTTCTGTTTATATTGTAGGCAGGTGGTTACGGGGTAGATAATTTTTTCAAATTCAAGGCGAGAAAAAATTTTAACCACAGACATACAGTTAGTATTTCGAGGATTAAAATTTTTTATCAACGCCGAATTTGGGGGCTCGAAGAGGAGCCTATGCTCACAAATTAGCATTCTGTAACCGCCTGTCTAAGTTCTATTATGATATCTGTGACCTTAATCTCACCAGGACAACTCTCCTGGCATGAATAACATGTCAGGCAGTTCTGCACCATCTGGGTTTGTGCAGCCATCTGTTTTTTGCCAAGCCGTAACAGATTCATGATCTGCTGGGGAGTCATATCGTTTTCACTTTTTGAAGAGTATTCAATTACGGGGCAGACATTGGTGCAGATAGTACACTGGACACAATTATCAAAGGATTCACTGCCGGGGATAATGTCATACTCTTTTTTAAATGGTATATTCCCATGGGCAGGAGTGGTTTTAAGATCCATGTTATCCAAAGTTTTTGAAAGTGTTATCCACAAAGCTTGAAGATCAATCCCGGAAGGACAGATATTTGTGCAGTTATTACACGTTGTGCACTCTTTATTTGAAAGTTGAAGACTGCTCAGCTCTTTAAGATCAAGGTGTCTGCCAAGCATCATTTTTCTGGTGGATCTGATTTTAGCATGGGGCAGCACCTCTATATTCTGTGTCACCACAAAATTTGGATAAACACTGCACACTTGGGAACAAAGCATGCAACCTGTGCAGGCATCCAGGGTAACAGGATGAAAACCCATCTTCTGTTTTTGAAAGTCTTGAATATCTGATTTTGGTTTTAAATTTGCAAAGGGAATTAAAAGGATATGGAACAGGCGCGAAAAGGGAAGGCAGATAAGCATGAGAAAAGAGAGCAGGTAGTGAATATGGTACAGCAGGTTATCTGCCCGGGAGGAATTTAAAAATTGAGCTGTCTTTTTAAGATATCCTGCCAGAGCTTTTGATACAAAAGCACTTGATATGTTTGAGTGGCAGTCAAGGCAGTATTCCTCATTTAATATTTTTCCCTCTTCCAATGCTTCTTCTAATGACTGGTATGAACTTATGAGACTGTTTTGGAAAACCACACTATAATTTTTTTCCCAGTAAATTTTTAAGTCATCAAGTCCGGAGTCTTCATCAACACCGGCATAATCTTCAACCATTTCCATGAAGAGAGGCTCTGAAATAATTTTTACAGCTTCCAGCATAAATCCGGAAAAAATCAGAGAAAAAATTAAAAGAATAGAAAACAGGTTTTGATATTTCCCCCTGATATTCCGGGTTGAACGGACATTAAAGAATTTTTTTAATAAAAAACCAAAACATCCCATTGCAACCATAAAACCAGTCACATTTCTCAGAAACTGAAAAGGATCAACAGTGGGCTGGTAATATGCAAATATTTTCACTGATATCAAATCTGCAAGGGCATGGAAAAAAAGCAGATAGATAAAACCTGACAAAACAAGGGAGTGAATAATCCATCTTGTTTTTGAGGCCTTAAATAATTTTGTTTGGAAAAGTGTGTTAAAAAAAGCAGGGGCAAAATTAAATTTAAACCCTTTTTGTTTTTGCCACAGTTTGTTGGTTCTATTAAACCTGTAGATCTGAAATAAAAAACCTGCTGCGGCAAATAGTAATGAAGCATATAAGGCAGGATAAAACATTAAGCACCTGTTTTTATACTGTTTGCATAAAAATCATTCACTGCAGTGTAAGCACTTAGAGCTGATACTCCAGAGCCGGATTTAAGTCGTATCCAGTCATTGTGGGCAAGGATTGTTCCTGCGGCATAGAGATTTTTATGAATTATTGAGTTGTTTCTATCCACAGGTCTGAAAACATTGTCTGTCTCAATACCTGCACCATTAATCATATGCCCCTGTTTTTCAAAAAAATTAATATTGTGCCAGAGGTTTCTATTTTCCGGCTGATATACTGGCAGATTAAATATTGTTTCAATGACTTTGCCCCTTTTAGCATGCAGCCCGCCGCCTTGAAACCTTCCCGATGCTAGGATGATACCTTGGGTTTTGATCCTGGTTTCCATATTTTGATTAACAGCATTTAAAATAAATCCATCATTGTTAAACTCCTGGGATTTGATTTTTGCCTGGCTTAGAAATTGAACCCTGTTTTTTGCAAGTTGTTTTTCAAATGCATTTTTCAACCTTAAACCAGGAATGGAAGGTGGCATCATGGGAATCTCAAAAATTTTAATACCTGTTATTTTTTCAAGTTTTGTCAGTATCTCAAAACTATTATTTATTCCACACACTGCAGGCATTCCCATAAGGTCAGTTTTATCAGCAAAAGGTAATATCTTTTTTGCTATTTTTTTAAGAAAATTTGAACTTTCAAACATGGCTGCAAGGTGCATAGGGCTTAGAACATGACTGTGTTGAAAAAGCTCTATCCTTAAAATATCAACCGTATCATGTCTGTTTTCTATCATGGCCGCCATCTGTTTTGCATTAAAGCCTTTTAAACCTTTAAAATCCATTATTAACAGATTTCTGCTTTTTCTAAGCAGGTTGCATTTTTTTATGGTTTCAGGAATTAAAAAACTTGGCTTGAATGTGCCGGCAGATGTAAGAACAGATGTATTCTTCCCATTTGATGGCGCATAGGAAAGCCCGGCTGTCTGTAAAAAATGAGTTATAAAATCAAAACTCTGCAATATCTCTTTAATGCTTGCTTTTGAATAGGGGTGTCCTGGGCTTTGCTCTTTTAACAAGTTTAAACCTGTTTCAACCGTTTTTAATATTGTTCCTGGAACAAGGGGATAGACACCAAGGAGATCAAACAGGCCGCTTGCAAAATAAAGCTGGGATGAATTGCCTGCCATGACGGTTTTCAAGCCAAGCTGTGATGCACGGGCAGCGGCAGCCATGCCGGCAAAACCAGCACCGATAATTACAATGTCACACGTAATATTTTGTTTATCTATCATATTTTTAATGGCTCAATCAAATCCTAAGTAAGCTCGAGGCTGAATAGTCCACAATGTATCATCTCCTTTAAAGATGACTGGACAAGTGTCTGACCCCATAATAGCGAGTGTTCACCCTTCCATCGTTCATTTAAAAATTCTTTTAAATCATTTATACCGCCTGTATCTGTAATATTATCTTTATTATATAGATAAGAGAGCAGTCTCATGCTGCAGAAAGTTCCCTGGCATGGTCCCTTTCCAACTCTTGTTCTGACTGCAATGGAATTAAGATCAGGGGTTCCCCCATTTTTTTTTATTGAATCAATCACTGTATCAAAAGCTTTTGCCGGTACCATTTCACATTCACAAAGATATGAATCATCTGAAGATTCAAGTGAGACAGAATCATTGATAATAACTCCTGGTTCTGACCACTCTCCGTCATGGGTGGAAGGCAGGGCAGTGGTTTTTGTTTTACACTCTGCTGTAATATGATGCTTGCGGCATACAATATCAGATGTCTTTTCTGCCATTAATCTGTATGTGGATAATTTGCCGCCTGTAATGGTGATAAAATTATCAATCCGTTCATTTTTATGTTCTGATTTTGCATGATCTATAAGGGTAAACCCCCGGCTTACATCTCTGTCATCTTTATCATCGCCCAGGCTGACCAGGGGACGGACTCCGGCATAAGCCCTGATATATCTGGCTTTTTTCAGGGCTGGTATCATCTGTACTCCCTGTTCAATGATATGATCTACTTCATTAATTGTCGGGTGGATACTGTCTAAATTTTCAATCCGCTCGGAAGTGGTTCCAAGGATTGAAACAACGCCGCCTGGTACCAGGATATCGCCATCAGTAGGAAGTCTTAATCTGTTAATTACCCTTTGTGTAATTCTTTTATTTGTAACAAGAAGACTGCCCTTGGAAAAAACCATATTAATTGGAATACCTGCCATGGCTGCAATATTTTTTGCCCAGGCTCCTCCGGCATTTACATATGTTTTTGCTTTTATTTTTATAGTTTTTCCGCTTATCTTATTTCGAACAACTGCATAGATAATTTTAGAGTTTTCAATTTTAAAGTTTTCAATTTTTGAATGGGTCAGATAGGAAGAGCCTGAAGATACTGCATCATTCATATTTTCAATGGACAGTTTAAAAGGGTTTATGGATGCATCATTGACTTCGTATGCTGCAATAAGTTCTTTGGATAATGCAGGCTCCATCTCCATTGCATCCTTGAGGTCTATTGCTTTGGATTTAATTCCCGATTTTTTACACATCTGGGGAAAATCATGGATATAGTTCCAGTCATCACCTTTAACAGCAACAAATAATCCTTTAGTCTCTTCAATACAGTGGGCAGCGTTCTTTTTAAGTATTTTCTGCTCTTCTTGACATTCACGGGCAGCTTCAGGATCAGAATGAACATACCTTGCACCACTGTGTAAAAGACCATGGTTTCCGCCGGAAGCTCCTGCATTAAGATCTTTTTTTTCAATTAAGATTACATTGAGAC
>JAOZRI010000160.1 GCA_029940235.1 Desulfobacula sp.
TCTGTTACCTCTTAATTCAGGCAAACGAAGTGCTTTAGCACAGACAGTCATTTCATGAATAGTGTTGACTCGAATGATCCCTGCCTGCCTCATAGCACCTTCAACTATAAGATCATTGTTCGAGAGTGCCGCTGTGTGAGATTTGGCTACTTCAGATGCCGTCTGACTTACATTTGATTTGAGTATAATAATGGGTTTTGTGGATTTTTTAGCAATGCGCATCAATTTTCTTCCATTATCAATACTTTCCAGATAGAGATGTATTTGCTTAGTATCCTTATCATCCATTAGATATTCAATAAAATCTATTTCATCTAAATCCAGCTTGTTGCCAATACTCATTATCTTTGAAAAGCCGATATGTTCATCTGAAAAAGAGTGAGCAACCTGATTGGCCACACCGCCGCTTTGAGCAATTATGCTTGCAGTACCTTTTTTGAAGTTTTTAGTATTAATTGGGTTAAATGGAGTGCAGAGTCCTGATCCTGTATTTATAATCCCGATGCAGTTCGGTCCGATAAATCTGATTCCATGACGTTTTGCAGTTTCAAGAAGGGTATCTTCCGCTGAGTTGTTTGATTCTTTAAATTCTCGATATCCGCCAGTTGAAATAACGGCATGGCAAATACCTTTATTGCCGCAAACATCCAGATATTTCCCCACAAGGTGAGAAGGAACTAGGATTACAGCAAGGTCAATACCCTCAGGCAAATCTTCAGGATCTGTTATTATTTTCTTACCAAAAACCATACCCGGATTTTTTCCCACCGGCAGGATATTACCCGTATAGCCCATTTCCAGACAATTATGGATGATATTCTTGGCCAAATTTGAAGAACTGGAACCTACGCCAAAAACTGCTATGGCTGACGGATAAAAAAATTGTTTCATTATACCTCCGAGTTTGAAAACTTAGTCAAATGCTCCCAAACTTTCAGTCAACATCATGTTATCATCATGTTCATGAGCTATCTGCCATTTACAGTAACCAATTATTCTTTGCAGAAACTCCCTGTAATTTATATTTTAGTATCATATATGGTATTTTTTATTACCATATATGATACTATCTTAAATTTTTTTTATAATGTCAAGTGTGATTTAAATTTGCTTATTTATAAAAAAATAGTTATTTAATTTCTTTGAAGAGGTAAAAAAGAGTATGAAGCAATTGCACCTGTTTGGGAGCAAAAAAAATGATAATAGTAAAAAAGGAAAAATTCAGGGTTTGAGTTTTGCTTAATATTTTTAAAAGTAATAAAACGGAAAATCTTATGCATGCTTTGACAGCTGTTTTAAAGCATGTGCCGGATAATCCAATGGTGCCTGAATGGATTGGTATTCAGTCGCGTGGTATGAAACAGTGGATTGCAGCCCAAATGGCTGATAATCTTGGAATTTGTGCCAATATCAATTTCTTTTTTCCAAGACAGATGATCAATCAGATTATATATGATCAATCAGATGATCAAAAAGAGAGTTTAAATGAAGATACTCTCCTTTGGTCCATCATGAAATTGCTCAATAAAAGCAAAGCTGTAAATGAACTTTCCTCTATTCAAGACTATATCAGGGACGATGAAACAGGTAAAAAGCAGTATCAGCTCTCCATGAAAATTGCAAAAATATTTGATGACTATCAGGTTTACAGGCCCTCAATGCTTTTAGAGTGGCAAAGGCAAAACAGCCATGGATTTTTAAAAGATAGTGATGCAAAATGGCAGACATGGCTCTGGAACAGAATTATTTCAGATAATCCTCATAACAGTATTGCTTATAAAATAAGTGATTTTCTTGAAAAATTTGATGTAAAAAATATTGATAAAGATCATCTTCCTTTGCGAATATCTTTTTTTGGTATCTCTGCCATGCCCACATTTTTTTTGCAGGTGTTTGAGAAAATTTCTCAAATCATGGATATCAATCTTTTCCTTTTAACACCTTCAAACCAATTCTTCTTTGATATTAAATCTGATAAACAGATGGGGAAAATATCTCTTAATAGAGAGATTCCAGTTAATCTGGATCAATTATATTATGAAGTTAAAAACCCTTTACTATCATCCCTTGGTACAGCAGGAAAAGATTTTCAATCCTGCCTTGAATCCTTTAATTACCACGAGCCATTTAATGGTCTTTTTTCTGATCCTCTGCATGAATCTTGCACCATGCTTGCATATCTTCAGTCTGATATATTCAATCTTGTGTATCGCAAACATGACAGGGAAGACTTACCTGTAAAAATTGAATCATCTGATGATTCCGTGAGTATCCATGCCTGTCACTCTCCCATGAGAGAAGCCCAGGTGTTAAAGGATCTTTTATTAAATGAATTTAAAAATGATTCAGATCTTGCTCCCCATGATATTATTGTGGTGATGCCGGATATTGAGGCCTATGCACCATTTATTGAGTCTGTTTTTACCCTGGAGGATGCACTGCCATTTTCCATCTCGGATCGTAAAAAAAGATCAGAATCAGAACCCATTGAGGCTTTTTTTAAAATTCTTGCTTTGAGAAATTCCAGGCTTGAACAAAACCAGGTGCTTGATCTTTTGGTTTCTGAATCCATTGTCAGAAAATTTAATATCAGCTTTGATGAAATCGCCATGATTGAAAGAATGGTGAAAGATGCAGCAGTGTTATGGGGAAAAGATGCAGATCACAGGAAAACTTTTGATTTACCGCCCTTTGAAGAGAATACATGGTTTTTTGGAATTCAGAGACTTTTCATGGGCATGGCAATGCCTGAAAATCATGATAAGCTCATAAAAGATATTCTGCCCTGCCAACCTTTTGAAGGGCTTGATCTTGAAGTGCTTGGCAAGCTTGCGCTGTTTTGTAATACTCTGTTTACCGCCCTTGAAACACTTGCAGGCAACAAAACCATTGAAAAATGGTGCCAGGTTTTAAAATCTATCTGTAATTCATTAATGGACAGAAATTTTCAAAATGGGGAAGATCTTACATTTTTACTGCAAACCATTGATACACTTAAACAAGATTCACAAGAAGCCGGGTTTGATCAAACTGTCTCCTTTGATGTTATATCTTCCATAATTGAGAATAAACTTGACCAGAGTATTTCACAGGGCAGATTTTTAACAGGAAATATTATATTCTGCAATACCATGCCCATGAGAAGTATTCCCTTTAAAATTGTTGTACTCATGGGAATGGATGAAAAATCTTTTCCAGGGCAGGGATTCAGACCTGAATTTGATTTGATAAAAAAATATCCAGAGCCATGTGATAAAATTCAGCGTGATGAGCAGAGAAATCTTTTCCTTGAAACACTGCTGTCAGCAAGATCAAAATTTATTGTTACCTATACTGGAATGAGTATCCAGGATAATTCAAAGGCACCCTGTGCAGGTGTGGTAAGCGAGCTTCTTGATACCATGGAGCACAGTTTTATTTTCCCGGAATCCTACATTTGTCATTTTTTTCATCCGCTCCATCCCTTTAACCAGGAGTATTTTATTGGAAATCGTGATTATTATTCGTTTTCCCGTGATAATTGCAAGATTGCAAAAGCATTGTCAAAAAAAAGAGCTGCACATCATACGTTTGTACAGACAGATGCCAAGGCGCAGTTACAAGAACCTGTATCAAGTATAATGCTTTCTGATATGATAAATTTTTTTAAAAATCCTGTTCAGTGGTATATGAAAGATGGACTGGGCATAAAAATACCAGATATGGAAGAAGTGGCAACACAAGAGCAGGGCAGGGCAAGGGAACCTTTTAACCTCTCCGGGCTGGATCAATATGCCCTGGGCAGTTTTCTTGTGGCTCATAATTCCAGGTTGCCAGAAGAATCAAAAAAGCTGGGAGATTCAGAAGAACCGGCAGAAAAGAGTTATTATCCACTCTTAAAGGCAGGTGGTACGCTTCCTTTTGGTAAAAAAGGCAAGCTCGAATATGAAAATATATCAGCCCTTGCCCAGCCTGTTATTGATGCAGCAAAACAAATTGAATCCAAAACGAAACTGCCTGCTATTGCAGGAGAGGTGGATATAAACTCCATAACAGTTTTAGATAATATTGCTCAAATTACCCAGGATGGTGCATACTATATAAGTTTTGGAAAACTAAACGGTTCAAGACTTATTTTAGCATGGATAAAACATCTGTTTTTAAATTTGACAGCTCCTGATGATTATCCGAAAAATACAACTGTTATTGGAAGAGATCCGCAGGGTAAAAAAGAGGTGTTAAAGTACTCTTTTCTACCTTTAGAATTTAATGCATTGCAATATCTCAAAGAGCTGGTTCAAATATATTTAAAAGGGGGAGAAAATGTTTTCTATTTTGCCTGTGAAACATCCTGGCAGTTAATTCAGCTCTTATCAAAAGAGAGTTTTAATCTTGAAACAGAAATTCTGAGCAAAACCATGAATAATTCCAAGGTTAAAAACAGCTGGTATGGCAATAATTTTCAAGCAGGTGAAAAGGATAATCCTTATATCTCTTTATGCCTTGAAAATAGTGATCCCTTTGAAAGTGTTGATACTCTGATTGCCACAGGCTTTGCTCAAAATGCCGTAAATGTATATAAACCAATGCTTGAAAATATGGAAATTATTGATAATTAAAAACCTAAAATGAATTTTTACCTTTTATAATGAAGCCACTTGACCCGTTTAACATAGATCTTGAAAAAACAACCCTTATTGAAGCCAGTGCAGGCACAGGGAAAACATATACCATTACTACTCTCTTTTGCAGGTTGATTGCCATAGGGTATCCTGTGGAATCAATCCTTGTGGTCACCTTTACTGAAGCTGCAGCAGCAGAGCTTAAACTGAGAGTCAGACAACGTATTTTTGAAACAATGGCAATGCTTTTAGATAAGGAGTGTGAAAATCAGAACTGCAAAAATCAGAATGATGTTAGCAGTGATTATAATGATGATGAACTTGTTCTTTTTTTACACAGTGATCAGGATGTACCCCTGATCTGTCAAAGATTCAGCCATGCTCTCAACTGCTTTGATCAATCATCCATCATGACAATCCACTCTTTTTGTATGAAAATTTTAAAAGAGCATGCATTTGAAAGCAGCTCTTTTTTTGATATTGAACTTGTACCGGACAGATCCATGTTTTTAAATCAGGTGAGCCACGATTTTTTCATGACCCATATAAATAATTTAGATACCCTGTTTTTATCATATTTAAAATTGCGTCAGATCACTCCCCAAAGTTTTATTACCTATTTTGACAAAGCTGTTTCAAGAAAAGATCTTGTGATTAAACCTTTAAAAAAGGAGTTTCAAGATATTTTCCATGAATACAGGCAGACTCTGAAAAAAATTCATCAAACTCTTTTGACAGAATCTGAGCAAATTGTTCAATTGATCTTAAACCATAAGGGAATTGATAAAAGAAGTTATGCAAAAAGATATGTGCCTGCATGGCTTGAAAAATCCTGCATAAAGCTTGGCTTGCAAGGAGAGAACACTCTTTTTAAAATGACAGAAAAAGGTGATGCTCTTTATAAGTTTACTCAAACAAGAATAGCTCAAAAAACAAAAGTTGGAGCTGCACCCCCTGAACATGAATTGTTTGATTTGTGTGAAAAACTGTTAAAGTTTAACCAGGTATTTGAAAATAATATGATAAGTTTCAAGGACCTTCTCGGAATAGATAAAAACAGAAATGTTTCTTTATCCGGCAATCTTGAAATAGAACCTCTGGAACTTGATGCTGATGTCCTTGTTGAAAACTATCTCAGGAAACTTCCAGATATTAAAAGCAGTGGGAAAAATATTTTCTACAATGAATCACTGGTAAAAGGTACAAAAAAATCAAACAGTATTCCTGTGTTTTCCGA
>JAOZRI010000161.1 GCA_029940235.1 Desulfobacula sp.
ATTACCCATGGTCCAACTCCCCATTTAAATGGTATTCACACTGTGTTTGGTGTGGTGGAAAGTGACGCAGACCAGAAGGTTGTGGACAGCATTGCCCAGGGCGATACAATTGAGTCAATCACAGTCAAGGGTAATGTTGGTTCTCTGTTGAAAAAAGTGAAATCTGATATAGATGGATGGAATAAAATTTTAGACAAGCAGTTCCCTGATTTAGCCAAAGCTTAACAAGGCAGGCATATATCCGTTCGAGACTGTTTGTCTTAAAGTCTCTGAATTGACATTGCAACAAGTTCTAACCCAAAAGTACCACTGAAGATCACCTGCGCTAACCGCCAATACGCACTACGTTCAAATAATTGCCGGTTAGCGCAGATCTCAAAAATTTGTCAACAAAGATCAAAAAAACACTTTCTTAAAGGCACACAGCCTAATATTTTAAGTTATAGTAGAGATTTAATTATTGTTTGTCATGCTAATCCAGATCAAGATACAAGGGGATTGTATGTAGAGAAGAACCCTCTTCTTTGGTATTGCCAAGGCGCCAGGCTTTTATCTTAATACCCTTGGCTTCAAATTCTTTTACCATATTATTGATATTGATTAAAGGATGGCGGGAAAACACATTGGGAAGACCATAGGTTAGACTGCATGCAAGACACTTGTCAGGTCTCTGGCCAAGTGCAAAACAAAGAACAATCTGTTTGCTGCCTGCTGATACAAATTTAAGCCTGATATCATATGCTCCTTCAGATGCATCACCGTACAGTGCTTCAAAAAACTGGTCGCTTAGATTTAGGGGTATAAGTTCATCAAGAAAATCCTGTGTAAAAACGCTCGCTAATCCACTTGGCTCCATCTAATTTATTCCTTTTGTCTATTTTTTATTTTTAAAATTTGTACATGAATCAACAAATTGCCTGGCACAGTTTTCATTACTGCCAAAATGAATATGAAGATAGCTGCCAAGAGTATTAAAAATTTTATAACCTTTAAGAGAGATATCTTGACCTGCCCTGCCTGTTACTTGATATACATCTGAAATTTTAATATCAGAATCTTCCAGCGAAGAGTAATGAAATTCATGGCCCCGTACTTTTTCCCCTTTTCTGCCTATGATGCAGTCTTTTTTAAAAGTAATCTCTCTGTATCCAAGTGAGCGAAGTCTTTTTGACATAGTAACACCAAAATCAAAACAGCCTGACATGGAATGCTGCCTGATATCATTTTTGTAATTTGTTGTGCAAAGTTGATGGCAAAGGAGCATGAATCCTCCACATTCACCATAAATGGGCATATTCTCAAAGCTTTTTTCCTTGATTTGCCGAAGTAATTTTCTGTTTTTAGATAATTTTTCAGCAAACATTTCAGGATATCCTCCACCAAGATAGATACCATGAATAGTGTCTGGTAGTTTGTCATCATTAAGGGGGGAAAATTCAATGATGTTTGCTCCGAATTTTTTTAAGATATCAAGGTTGTCCTGGTAATAAAAACAGAAAGCCTTATCCCTTGCAACAGCAAGATTAACTGAATATCCACGGGAAAGGACAGCTGCTTTATTTGCTTTGCAGTTTGACTTAGTATTTGCTTTATCATCTGGAATTTTACGATTTTTATCTAAAAGAATTAGATCTGATTTTGCATCTTCTTTCATGTTTTGTTGTGGGCCATGATCCTCCAGCACTGACCGTGGTGGTTCCAAAGACTCAAAATTGCAAAGACTATTGATTAACATCTCCATATCAATGTGATCTTTGACCATTGATATAAGAGTTGAAATAACCTGTTTTTTAATATCAAATTCATCTGAAGTCACAAGCCCGAGATGTCTTTCCGGCATGACAACAGCACTATTTTTAGGCATAAATCCAAGGCATTTGGTTTTGCAGTTCTGCTCAACAGAATTTTTTAGATATTCATAATGACGTCTGCTTCCTGTTTTAGAGAAAATAACCCCTGCAATTTGAAGATCTGGATCAAACTCTTCAAAACCTTTAACAATTGCAGCAGCACTTCTTGCCATGCCTCCGGCATTAATAACAAGCACAACTGGCAGGCCAAGCCATTTTGCCATCTGGGCTGTGGAGCCGGTTTCACTTAAGGCATCATATCCATCAAAAAGCCCCATGACACCTTCAATGACAGCAATATCAGCACCTTCTGTTTTTTCGTGAAACAGACTGGTATTATATTCTCTTGAAAGCATCCAGGAATCAAGGTTGAAACTGGTTTTGCCGGTGATTTTGCCATGATGGCCAGGATCAATAAAATCAGGACCAATTTTAAAAGGCGCAACTTTATACCCCATGGCAGCAAGGGAGGCTAAAATGGCAAGACTGATGGTTGTTTTTCCTGTTCCGCTGCCAGTAGCTCCTATGATAAAACCCTTAATAATTTTCTCCAGATATAAATAACTATGATTGTATTTTATAACAGCCTGTCAATATGTTTTTTTTCATGATAATGCAATATGTTTGTATAAAAAAGTTACTAAAACATATATAAATTTGGACAAAACAGCCTGATGTAAACATATGGCAAAATCTCTTTTTTACATTATTCCCGCAAACTGATTGAATATGGGTACTATCTGTGGTAACATTCTCCTGTTTATTTTTTCAAAAAATTATTTTTATTAAACAGGGAGACAAAATGGCTATACGATATAAATTAGGCTTAATTATTTTTGGATTATCACTAATTATTTTATCCATGTTTCTTGTTACCTGGTTAACAACTTCAGCTCAAAAAGCTGATGGTCTTGTGATCAACCTTGCAGGCCGGCAGCGCATGCTTTCACAAAAAATGTCCAAGGAGATTTTTTCCTTTGCCGCACAAACCGATTTAAAGGCAAAAGAGAAATTAAAATCAGGCACCCTCAACACAATGAAAGTTTTTAATATTACCATTCTTGCCCTGTCTGATTCAGGAAAAGTTCCTTTGGGATTGAACCTGGAAGGCAAATATTCAAACTGTCCCAAAGCTGTGGAACCAGCTCTTTCTCAGTTGAATAAGGTAAAGGCGATATGGAAAGATTTTTCAAGCCATATGAATAGTGCTCTTGCAGGCAACCAAAATAGTCTGAAATATATAGAAAAGAATAATATCAATCTTTTAAATGAGATGAACAAAGCTGTTGGTATGCTCCAGAAAATTTCTGAAAAGAAAATTAAAAATTTAATTATCTTTCAAACCATAGGCCTGATTATAGGTCTTGTTCTTGTTGGTATAAGTATCATGCAGATTGCTGCCATTGTTAAGAATTTAATGCAGTCGGCTGCAACAGCGAAACACTTGGGTACCGGCGATTTGACAAAAAGATTTGACGTGGCTGATAAACCAGTCAACAAGCTTGATGAACTCGATTCTCTGGGTTTTAATCTCAATGAGTTTGCGCACGATCTGCAAGGTAATATTAAAAATATAAATCAGAGTGCACAAACTTTGAGTCTCTCTTCCAGCGATATGAATAAGGTTGCAGAAGAGCTTTCCAAGGAGACTGACACATCTGCAGAAAAAACTTCAAAAGTAGCACAGCAGACAGAAATCATGAGCCAGGATATGAATGCAGTGGCAGCAGCCATGGAAGAACTCAGCGCCAACACCCAGCAGATTGCCGAGTCAACTGCAAGAATGAGTGAAACCAGTAAAGATATTGCGCAAAATGCTGATCAGGCCAGTCATATTTCTGCCAGAGCAGTTAAAAGAGTTGATTCTGCATCTTCCAGGGTAGATGATCTTGGCAGTGCTGCAAGTAAAATAGGGAAGGTGTCTGAAGCCATAACAGATATATCAACCCAGACCAACCTTCTTGCTTTAAATGCAACAATTGAAGCTGCAAGAGCCGGTGAAGCCGGAAAAGGTTTTGCAGTTGTTGCAAATGAAATCAAGAACCTTGCAACCGAAACAACTGCCGCAACAGAGCAAATTAAAGATAATATTGAATGGATACAAGGCTCTACGTCATCAACGGTTGACGATATCAAAGAGATTGCACAAGTTATCAAAGAGGTCAATGAGATTGTTAATAATATAAGCAGTGCAGTTGAAGAGCAGACAGGCACGATTTCTGAAATCAACACTAATGTGGCAGAAGGAGCTGAAGCAGTGCAGGAAGTCAGTTCAAATGTTGCCAATACATCTGCTTCATCCCTTGAAATTGCCCAGGAGATAAATGGTGTTAATCAGGCTATTTCCAATGTTTCAACCAATTCAACAGGTATTGCACAAAATTCAAAAAAGCTTTCTAAGCTTTCAGATGAGCTTAATAAAATGGTGAGCTATTTTACGTTGGAATAACAGATTGTGCAAAGATAATAAACTGGCTGGCAGAGTGTGATGAAAATTAAAAATATCCAATTTATGCTGTTTTAAGGTTTTACAATAATGATCAAGTTTGAATCTGTTTGCCTCTCTTTTAAAGGCAAAGAGATATTGAATAATTTTAATTTAACAATTCTTGAAAATGAAAATATATTAATTCAAGGTAAATCCGGCATTGGAAAAACAAGTTTTTTCAAGTTACTGCTGGGTTTTGGAGCAATAGACAGTGGAAAAATCTATTTTAACGGGTTTGAAATTGACAAAGCTCATATTAACATAATTAGAGAACAGATTTTTTATTTAAGCCAGGATATTGATCTTAAAGATGAACCCATTGGCAAGTTAATTAATGAAGTCCTTAAAGCCAATTCAATCAATCATAAGAACAGTAATCAATTAAATAAAGGATTAAATTTTCTGGAGCTTTCCACTAAAATTCTGCAGCAAAATGTTAAAGAGCTGTCAGGCGGAGAGCGCCAGAGAGTAGGGCTTTTAATTGGCTTGCTTCTTAACCGTCCTGTCTGGCTTCTTGATGAACCAACATCAGCCCTTGATGATGTCATGAAACTAAAAGTAGCAGATTTTATTCTTGATCAAAAAAAAACCATGGTGATTATTTCCCATGATGATGTTTGGAAACAACACAAAGATATGCGAATAATGAGGTTCGGATAAAATGGGTGCCCAGGATCTTGGTATTTTATCCCTTGCCTCTCTGCTTGTATTTTTGATTCCAATTTTATATCTGAATACCCGTTTAAAGCTTGCCATTAATCAAACCCTGATCACCTCTATTGTCAGAATGTGTGTTCAGCTTGGCTTTGTGGGTGTTTATCTTGAATTTTTATTTCAATTAAATTCTCCAGCTTTAAACACTGTTTATCTTTTAATTATGATATCCATTGCCTGTCAATCCATAATACGATCATGCAATCTAAAGTTTAAACTCTTTTTTGTCCCTGTGTTTTTTGCTTTGCTGATTCCTTTTGTTATTATTTTATTTTTCTTTAATGCTGTGGTGGTAAGAATTGATAATTTGTTTGAAGCAAAGTATTTGATTCCCATTGGCGGCATGCTTCTTGGCAACAGCCTTAGAAGTATTATCATAGGTCTGACAAGTTTTTATTCTGGAATTCAAAAAGATGAAAAGGTTTATCTCTATTCAATTTCTCTGTTGAACAATCGAATCCTGGCATTAAAACCCTATTTTCTGCAAAGTTTTTCAGCTGCCATTGCCCCGATTATTGCTTCCATGGCAACAATCGGTCTTGTCTCTCTTCCAGGCATGATGACAGGGCAGATTCTGGGAGGATCCATACCCCTTGTGGCAATTAAATATCAGATTGCCATCATGCTCTCTATTTTTTATACTGAATATTTTTCCACCATGCTTGCCATTGTGTTTTCTTTAAAGGTTGCTTTTAATGAGCTTGATGTCTTAAATCAGGAGATTTTTATAAGCAAATAGTGAGTTACCACTTATTCATAACAT